>NZ_JBEZEY010000003.1:0-137176 GCF_040649135.1 Micromonospora sp. NPDC049047 | reverse complement strand
GCCGGTTGGCCGCCGTAACCGCCCTGGTCGTACCCGCCCGACTGCTGGCCGCCGTACCCGGCGGTCGGCTCGGCGGTCCGACCGCCGTACGGAGCCGGGTCGGGCTGGCCGTACCCCTGCCCCTGCTCGGGCTGGTAGACCCCGGTGGCGTACGGGTCCGCCGGTGCCGGGTACTGGGTGTTGTCGCCCGTGTACCGGCCGGTCGGCTCGTCGTACCGTTCGCCGTAGGCCGCTCCACCTGCGGGAGCCGGCGGGTAGGCGGCGGTCCCCCCACCCTGGGCGGGGTAGTCGCGGCTGCCGTAGCCACCGCCGGAAGCCGGCGCGTTGCCATAGCCACCACCGGACGCGGGAGCGTTGCCGTAACCGTCACCGGAGGCCGGAGCGCCACCGTAACCAGCGCCGGAACCGGGCGCCGCACCGTAGCCGTCAGCGGCGCCGTAGCCGCCCTCGGCACCCGCCGGGGTGCCGTAACCGCCGCCAGAGGCGGGAGCGTTGCCGTAACCGCCACCGGACGCGGGAGCGTTGCCGTAGCCGCCGGCCCCGTACCCGCCGGGTGCTGGCTCCTCGCCGTAGCCGGCGCCGCCCCAACCCTGCTGTCCCGCACCGCCGTACGCCTGCGCGGGCGCACCGTACGGGTCCGGTGGGACGTCGTCGACCACCGGGCGGTGCATCATCGTCGGTGCCTCGCTCAGCGCCGCGCCGCCGACCATGGTCGGGTCCGCGCCGCCGATGGGCCGGCCGCCAGCCATCCGGGTCTGGTCGTCGGCGCCGCGGTAACCGCCCCGGGCCGGCGGCACGACAGCGCCGCCACCAGCCGCGGCCGGCGCGTCGTCGTCGTCGCCGTTCTCCTTGCGCTTCATCCAGAGCAGGACGATCGTGCCCACACCGGCGGCCACCAGCAGACCACCGAGCAGAATGATCAGGTACGAGCCCGCGCCGTTGCCGCCTTCGTCGGTTTTGGAGGCGTTCGCCGGAGGGCCCGCGCTGGCCTCGTCGTCGCCCTCCTCCGCCGCGCCCTCGTCGGCCGGCTCCTCGGTGGGAGTCGCCTCGGTGGTGGCGGACGGCGTGGCGCTGGGCGTCACCTCGACCTTGATCGCGAGACTGATCCGTTGCCCGGTGATGGCCTGCCCGGCGGCGGCGCTCAGCGTCTTTCGGGCCTGCACGTTGTCGAAGGTGGCACCCAGGTCGATCCGACCCGGTGCGATCGGCTTGTCCGTGGTGCCGGTGAAGCGGAAGTTGCCGCTGCCGTCGCTGGTGGTGTCGAAGCGCTTGCCGGTGCTGTCCAGCAGCATGACCACCGCGTTCGGCACCGCCTTGTTGTCGGCCTGGACGACGACCTTGCCGGAGACCGACTGCACGGTCTGCACCTGCGGGGGTGGCGGAGCAGCCGCCGCCTTGACCGTCACCCGGAGCGTGCGGGAGTCACCGCCGGACACCGTGATCTTCGCCGAGCTTCCGTTGGCCGCGGGCGCGTTGGCCGCTGCCGTCAGGGTCAACGTCACTTGCTTCGGCTCGCTCGAGTCACCGAAGTTGATCGGCCCGCAGCCACCGCAGGTGACGCCGTCGGGCAGGTCGGTGACGTCGATGTCCGCGGACTTCTCGTCCTGGTCCGGTCGAACGACCACGTTGACGGTGCTGCTCTTGCCCGCGTCGATCGAGGTCGAGTTGTCAGCTGTACTGATCCTGGCGGCCATTGCGGGTGTGGCGGGGACGGCGAGCAGAGCGCCGACAACCAGCGCTACGACCACACCGGCCCGCTGCTTCCAGGCACGTCGGTGTGTTGACACGTCCACCGCCTTCCGGGCTGACTTCCCTCTGACCGGCGGGGCGCCGGGCCGGGGATCATCACGGTACGAATACGCCGTCGGCAACTATGCCTTGTCCGACTGGATTGGCGCGACCCAGGGCCAACGTCAGGTGCTTGGCCTGCGGGTCGTATCGTCCCTTCGTGTCCTCTCCGCACAGTAAGTCCGCTGCCGTCGCGGCGGCGTTGTCGGCGCTCGACGAGGGGCGTACACCCGAACGGCCGGTGTTCCGCGAGGCGGTCCGGGCGCTGTTGGCCATCCTCGCGGAGCGCGCCCCCGGCCGATCGGTGGAGGTGCGCGTTCCACCATACGGCGCGATCCAGTGCGTACCCGGCCCTCGACACACCAGGGGAAATCCGTCAAACGTGGTCGAGATGGCTGCGGACACCTGGTTGGAGTTGGCTACCGGGCGGATCGGGTGGGCGGAGGCGGTCACCGAGGGTCGCGTCCAGATGAGTGGTGTCCGGGCGGACCTCTCGACCTATCTGCCCCTCTGATCGTCAGGTGTCCTACTCCTGGTTACGCTCAGCATGGAAAACGTGACTATCTGTGTCGATGGCGATTCGCGTACACTGTCAGGCGATGAGAGTGGTCCCGGCAGACGAGTGTGGATCCGCCAGTGATCCCGCCCAGCCGGTCCAGACCAGCATGAGGGAGCGGTAGGTGCCCCGAGGCGACGGCCGGCTGAGCCACGACCTTGACCCACAACGACCCGGCCCCCAAGACGCCTGTGGTGTCTTCGGTGTCTGGGCGCCCGGCGAAGAGGTCGCCAACCTGACCTACTTCGGTCTCTACGCGCTACAGCACCGCGGCCAGGAGGCGGCGGGCATCGCGGTGAGCGATGGCTCCGGGGTGGTGGTCTACAAGGACCTCGGCCTGGTGGCCCAGGTCTTCGACGAACCAACCCTGGCGAGCCTGCGCGGCCACCTGGCCATCGGGCACGCCCGCTACTCCACCACCGGCGCGTCCAACTGGGAGAACGCCCAGCCGACGATTCGGTCCACCACCTCCGGCACGACCATCGCGTTGGCCCACAACGGCAACCTGGTCAACACCGCGGAGCTGGAAAAGGAGGTCGCCGAGCGTGGCCTCGTGGCGGACGGTTCGACAAACGACACCTCCCTGGTGACCATGCTGCTCGCCGGCCGACCGGATCTGTCGGTCGAGGCGGCCGCACTGGAGGTGCTGCCGCAGTTGCGCGGCGCGTTCAGTTTCGTCTTCATGGACGAGTCGACCCTCTACGCGGCCCGTGACGCGCACGGCGTCCGCCCGCTGGTGCTCGGCCGCCTGGAGCGCGGCTGGGTGGTGGCCAGCGAGACGGCCGCACTCGACATCGTCGGTGCCAGCGTGGTGCGCGAGGTCGAGCCGGGCGAGCTGATCGCGATCGACGAGAACGGCCTGCGCTCCACCCGGTTCGCCGCGCCCGAGCCCAAGGGCTGCCTCTTCGAGTACGTCTACATCGCCCGCCCGGACGCCACGATCGCCGGGCGCAACGTGCACGCGGCGCGGGTGCAGATCGGTAGGCAGTTGGCCAAGGAGCACCCGGTCGAGGCCGACCTGGTGATTCCGGTGCCGGAGTCCGGCACCCCGGCCGCTATCGGCTACGCGGAGGCGTCGGGCATCACCTACGGTGCCGGCCTGATGAAGAACCCGTACGTGGGTCGCACGTTCATCCAGCCGTCGCAGACCCTGCGTCAGCTCGGCATCCGTCTCAAGCTCAACCCGCTGCGGGAGAACGTCCGGGGCAAGCGGTTGGTGGTCGTTGACGACTCGATCGTGCGGGGCAACACCCAGCGCGCCATCGTCCGGATGCTGCGTGAGGCGGGGGCGCTGGAGGTGCACGTCCGGATCTCCTCCCCGCCCGTCAGCTGGCCGTGCTTCTACGGCATCGACTTCGCCACCCGGGCGGAGCTGCTGGCCAACGGGTTGGACAACGACGGCATCCGGCGCTCCATCGGCGCCGACACGCTGGGTTACGTTTCCCTTCCTGGCCTGATCGCCGCAACCGAGCAGCCGAAGACCCGGCTGTGTCGGGCATGTTTCGATGGGGAGTACCCGATCGAGTTGCCGGCTGGCAACCTGATCGGCAAGCACGTGCTCGAAGGGGTGGGTCGACGGGTCACGAACTCGTCGCCGGAAGCCCTGCACACCAACGGCTCGTCCGTCGCCACTCCGGGTGGCGTTACCGCAAACCGCCCGTAGCACCAACCGGCGCGGCCCGGCCACCGTCGGCGCGGCACCGAGAACCAAAGGGGAGAACCGTGACGCACGTGTCCGAGCGCAGCGGCGCAGGAAGCAGCCCGACCGGCGCCGGCGGCGACCGACAGCCCTGGACGGCCGGCACCAGCCGGCAGGCCCGCAAACGCTCGGTTTCGTACGCCGACGCCGGAGTCTCCATCGACGCGGGCGACCGCGCGGTTGAGCTGCTCAAGTCGAAGGTGCGCCAGACCCGCCGCCCTGAGGTGCTCGGTGACCTCGGTGGGTTCGCCGGCCTGTTCCGGCTGGACACGAAGAAGTACAAGAGCCCGATCCTGGCGTCCTCCACCGACGGGGTGGGCACCAAGCTGGTCATCGCCCAGCAGATGGACATTCACGACACCGTCGGCATCGACCTGGTCGCGATGGTCGTGGACGACCTGGTGGCCTGTGGTGCCGAGCCGCTGTTCCTGCTCGACTACATCGCCACCGGCGAGGTCGTGCCGGACAAGGTCGCCGAGATCGGCGCGGGCATCGCCGACGGCTGCCGCTACGCCGGCTGCGCCCTGCTGGGCGGGGAGACCGCCGAGCACCCCGGCGTGCTCCGCCCGGACGAGTACGACATCTCCGCGACCGGTGTCGGCGTGGTCGAGGAGGCCGACATCCTCAGCCCGGAGCGGGTCGAGGTGGGCGACGTGGTGATCGCCATGCGCTCCTCCGGCCTGCACTCCAACGGTTACTCGCTGGTCCGGCACGTGCTGCTCGGCGCCGCCCGGATGCGACTGGACATCGTGATCGACGACTTCGGTCGGCAGCGGACCCTCGGTGAGGAGCTGCTCACCCCGACCAAGATCTACGCCAAGGACTGCCTCAAGCTGATCGCCGAGGCGGAGGTGCGGGCGCTCTCCCACATCACCGGTGGCGGCATCCCCGGCAACCTGGTGCGGGTGCTGCCCGAGAACGTCGACGCGGTGGTCAACCGGTCCACCTGGAAGCCGCAGCCGATCTTCGACCTGATCCAGACTAAGGGCCGCATCGACGACCAGGACATGGAGTCGACCTTCAACATGGGCGTCGGCATGTTCGCGATCGTGTCGGCCGAGGACGCTGACCGCGCGCTCGCCACCCTGACCGGTCGTGGGGTCGAGGCGTGGCAGGCCGGCGAGATCATCGAGGGCACCGGCAACGTGCAGATGGTTGGTCAGCACACCCGAGGTTGATCACATGCTGGTGATCGTACGGGCACCTGATGAGGGCTTCACCCGAGTGGCCAATGCCGCCTAGCCTGAAGGGCTCAGGCTAGGCGGGGGAGGGTGATGGGTGCTCGGGGACAGTCGTTCAGCGGGATGCGTGGTCTGGCGGCCGTCCCGTCGTACGTCGTCATGCAGCCGACCACTCTCTGCAATCTTGATTGCACGTACTGCTACCTGCCGTTTCGGGCCGTCGACCGGCGGATGCCGGTGGCGGTGGCCGCGGCGGTCGCGGCGGCGGTCAACCCCTGGGCGGCGGCGAATCGGTTCTCGGTGGTCTGGCACGGCGGGGAGCCGCTGGCGGCCGGCCGGGAGCACCTCGCCGACCTGATGGCTCCGTTCGGGCCCGACGTCGAGCATCACGTGCAGACAAACGCCACTCTTGTCGACGACGACTGGTGTGACTTCTTCGCCCGGCACGAGATGCGGGTGAGCGTGAGCGTCGACGGGCCCCGGGCCCGCAACGGTGACCGGGTCAACCGGGGCGGCCAGCCGGCGTACGACCGGATCCTGCGGGGTGTCGACGCGTTGCGTCGGCACGGCCTGCCGTTCTCCGCCCTGGCCGTGGTGTCCCGGCCGGAGCCGGGGCTCGCCACCGAGCTGTACGAATACTTCCTCGAGCTGGGGTGCGACGTGCTGGGCGTCAACATCGAGGAGACCGAAGGGGTCAACACCCGGGACAACAGCCACGACCCGGCGGCGGTGACCGGCTTCTGGGCCGAGTTGGTAGCGGCCTGGCGTCGGGAGCCCCGGATCCACCTGCGCGAGATCGAGTGGTCGTTGCGCTACGCCGCCGCCGTGCTCGACAACTCGGCGGACGCGGTGCTACCCCGCCAGTTGGACCCGATCCCGACGATCGGTCACGACGGCTCGGTGATCGTGCTGTCGCCGGAGATGGCCGGCTTCAGCGACCCGCGCTACGGCGACTTCAGCAGCGGCAACGTGCTGCGGACCCCGCTGGCGGAGATCCTCGCCGGTGCGGCGGCGACGCCGTGGGTCGGCGAGTTTCTGGCTGGGGTGGAGGCGTGCCGGGTTTCCTGCCCGTACTTCGGTTTCTGCGGGGGTGGTCACGCCGCCAACCGTTACTTCGAGCTGGGGCGTTTTGACGGCACAGAGACCGAGCACTGCCGCAACAGCAAGATCCGCCTATTGGAGGGAGTGTTGGAGCATGCCCGAGACCACCAGTCACCGGCGCCCTGAGCGCGAAGCGGACGACGGCGTCACCGAACGGGTACGGGAGGCAGGTCCCGCGCTCGTCGCGCTGCTGCAGGAGGCTGAGGACGCGCGGAGGCTGCGTTCCGAGGTTTCGGGAAGCGACGGCGCCAGCGCGGTGTGCGCCTGGAACCACTTCGAGAACATCCCGACGTTCTACAACTGGAACAACCGCCCACGCTGAGTCGAGCCACGATCGGGGGCCTGTCGAGCGACCGGAGTGACTCCGGTCGGGTCAGGCCCCTGATCGTCGGCTACTACACCTGCACCGAACGTGCGTGAGCACGCGGACTTACCGCGTGCTCAATTGCGTCGAGAGGTCAGCGGGTCGGACGGACCCAGGGATCCGGGTCGTCGTCCGCGTGATCCTCATCATCGTCGTCGACGAACTCTTTAGAGTCGTCGTCGAAGTGGTGCTCAGACTTACCAGCACCCGCCAGTTCGCGCTGCAAGGCGGTGAGGTCGGTGTTCGGGGAGTGGTACTTCAACTCCCGGGCCACCTTCGTCTGCTTGGCCTTAGCACGGCCGCGCCCCATGGCTCGACCCCCTCGCACAGAATGCGGGGCAGCCCGAAGGCGGGCCCCGATGACGTCAGGCATCTCTCGTGGCTCTTACGGTACATGGGGATGCCAACGTTCGGCACCTCGGGTTACCGTCAGCCGGCTCTGCGCGTCGCGTCGATCCGGCCGTCACCCAGTGTACCGGGTAAGGAGCGGAACGGTTAGCACCCGTGACACCGGACAAACCACATCAAAATTGACCGACTTGAGCTTACCCAGACGAGCCGGCCAAGGGGGCCCGGAGGCGGATCCCGTTGATCCGCCTCCGGAAACGCTCAGCGCAGGTGGATTCCGCGCAGCCGGCCGATCTCCGCCATCCGCCGTTCCGCCAGCCGATCGGCGGCCACCGCCGGCGGCACGCCCTCGGCGTCGGCCAGGCGCAGGATCTCGCGGGTGGTGTCGTAGATCCCGGTCGCCCGCAGCTTCGCCCGCTCGAAGTTGAAGCCCTCGATCTCGTCGGCCACCTGGATGACGCCGCCCGCGTTGACGACGTAGTCCGGGGTGTAGAGGATGCCCCGGTCGGCCAGCAGCTTCTCGATGCCCGGGTGGGCGAGCTGGTTGTTCGCCGCGCCGGCCACCACCTTGGCGCGCAGCGCCGGCACCGTCTCGTCGTTCAGGGCGCCGCCCAGCGCGCAGGGCGCGTACACGTCGATGTCCGCGGCGGCCAGCGCGCTGGCGTCGTCCAGGAGGGTGACCTGCGGGTGGTTGGTCCGCACCCACGCCAGCGCCTTCGGGTTGACGTCGGTGGCGACCACCTCGGCGCCGTCTTCGAGCAGGTGCCCGGTGAGGTACTTGCCGACCTTGCCCAACCCGGCCACGCCGATCCGCCGGCCCCGCAGGCTCGGGGTGCCCCAGACGTGCTCGGCCGCCGCCCGCATGCCCTGGAAGACACCCCAGGCGGTGAGGATCGACGAGTCGCCAGCGCCACCGTGCTCGACGCTGCGCCCGGTCACGTAGCGGGTCTCCCGGGCCACGACGTCCATGTCCGCCACGTACGTGCCGACGTCGCAGGCGGTGTAGTAGCGACCGCCGAGCGACTCCACGAAGCGACCGTACGCGCGCAGCAACGCCTCGCTCTTGATCTGCTCCGGGTCGCCCCAGATGACGGCCTTGCCACCGCCCAGGTCCAGCCCGGCGAGCGCGTTCTTGTACGCCATCCCGCGGGACAGGTCGAGCACGTCGGCGAGGGCGTCCGCCTCGCTGTCGTACGGGTAGAAGCGGGTGCCGCCGAGCGCCGGCCCCAGCGCGGTGGAGTAGATCCCGATGATCGCCTTCAGGCCACTCTGCTTGTCCTGGCAGAACACGACCTGTTCGTGACCTGTCGATACCGGGTCGTCGGTGCTCGCGAATACACCCATGGTTGGCTCCTGGAGTGGGGTGCGCCCTTGTGGGACGCGGACCTGGTGGACGCCGGCGGGGATGCTGCCGGTGTGATCGAGCCTAGTATCGGCCGCCGGGCGAGTGCTCGACGCGCCGTCGCCGTCCCACGTTGCGGCGCGCGTGGTCCGGCCGCTGACCCTGTACGGGTGCCGTTCGTGGGAGGATCGCGCCGTGCCGTCGCTCTTCGCTTCTTACCTGCGCGTGTACGAACCGTTGACCGCCTTCGACCGAGACCGGCAGAGCTACTGGCGCCGCTATGTCTCGGAGGGGCGGGCGGTGGCCCCGGTCGAGGGCCCCGGCCGGCAGCGGACGGCGGTGATCGAGGCGCTGGGTGCGGGCTGGACCCGGCTGCCCGACCTGCCGGAGGAGGCGTACGTCCTGGAGACGGACGACAGCCTGCTGGTCTGCCCGTGGAACCTGCGGATCCGGGTCGCTGAGGCGGCGCTCAGCGCCCGGGACGGGGTGCCCTCGGTGCTCGCCGACGCGTTCGTGCCGCCGGTGCTCGCCGGGCAGGCCAGGGCGGTGATCGACGACTGGCGCAGCGGGGCCCGGGTGCTTGAGCACGGGGTGCCCCGGGTGCACGAGCAGATCGCCACGTGGGGCGTACCGCTGCGTTGGTTCGTGCTCTTCGAGCCGGCCGAGCGGGACCTGGTCTCCGAGCCGGGCCGGCGGGCGCTGCGCTACCGCACGGAGATCTCCAAGGCCCGCCGTCGGTCGTCCCGGGCGCTGTCCGTGCTGCGTAAGTCGGTGGGCGAGGCCCCGATCACCGACGCGGTGGAGGAGGCGGCTCGCTGGCTTGAGGAGTTCCACCCTCGGTCGGTTGTCGAGCTGGACTACGGCGGCCTCGTCGACCTGCTCTCCGACGAGACTCTCGCGGCGGACGACTCGCCTGAGCTGGTCGCCGACGGCCTGGCGGGGCTGTCGCGGGGTGAGGCGGAGGAGGCGTCCGCCGCGTACGACAAGTTGGTGGCCAGATGGCGCGCGGTGCAGCTGCTGGAGCGGTGCAACTAGGGCAAACCGTCGTAGTAGCGCTCCCAAGGTGAGGTGCGCTCGTAGTTGACGCATCACGAACCGTGATCATGAGTCCGAATAAGGTAGCTTCTGCCGTGTAAAAGTCGTAAAAATCGGGCATGGTTCATCCGTCCGTCTAGGGACCTTCATCCGTTCGGCCCATGTCGGACATCGGGGACTAGCCGGACCATGGGAGACGCGTCGGCCGGCGGGACCCCGGCCGATGTCTATACATGTGGAGGAGTGACCGATGGCATCGCGAACGCACGAACCAGAGCCGCTACTCACGCCGGCCGAGGTGGCGTCGATGTTCCGTGTCGACCCGAAAACGGTGACCCGGTGGGCCAAGGCGGGCAAGCTCAGTGCCATCCGCACCCTGGGTGGTCACCGTCGATACCGTGAGTCGGAGGTCAGGGCGCTGCTGCAGGGTCAGATCCCGCAGCAACGGCAGGGCGACTGAACGGCTCCAGTTTTTTCGAGAAGGGGCGGCGGATCTCGATCCGCCGCCCCTTCTCCATGTCCGGAGCGAAATCTGACCACACCCTCAGCGCGCGTCCTCGGCAAGCGTCACGCGGATGCCGACAGTGCTGCCCTCGCCGCCGCGCAACCGGCTGCCCAACAGGCTCAGCCGGCCGACCAGCCGGTACTTGTGCTTGAGCAGATCACGGACCCGACCGGTGTCGGCGCCGCCACAGATGGTGGCGTGCCCGGCCACCGCCGCCCCGTGCGGACGCCCCCGGATGTCGCAGGGCGCCACTGTCACCTGGCCGTTGTTGCGAATCCGCTTGACCTTGCCCGAGTCGGCCCGGGTCCAGACCGCCAACGCCTCACCGTCGCGGACCGCCCAGACCGGGGTCGGCACCGCCCGACCATCCTTGCGGAAGGTCGTGAGCAGCAGATACTTCTCGGCGGACAGCCGGTCCAGCGTGGTCACGCCGCCAGGATACGGCCGCTACCGGCCGCTGAGTGGACAGATAGCGTGAACGTCGTGACAGCTGAGCCTCAAATCGGTGACGTGATCGGCGAACTGCTGCGGGACACGCTCGCCGTGGCCACCGGAGTGGGCCCCCGACCGATGGTCGGCGGCCGACTACCCCGGCCGGTCATCGAGATCATCGAGCGGGACGATGGTTTGATCAATGGCGCTCCGGCCGCGCACTACCTGGACGGGCCGTCGGAGTGGCAGCCGTACGACCACCGGGCCGTGGACCGGGTACGTGGCGAGACGCTCGACATCGGCACCGGCGCCGGCCGGATCGCGCTCCTGCTCCAGGAGCGCGGCGTACCGGTCACCGGGCTGGACACCTCCGCGGGTGCGCTCGCGGTCAGCCGGCGTCGTGGTGTCCGGCGGCTGGTGCACGGCACCGTCGACACGCACGTCGCCGACGGGCGGCGCTACGACACGTTCCTGCTGCTCGGCAACAACCTCGGGCTGTTCGAGGGGCGGCAACGGGCCCCCGGCTTCCTGGCCGCACTCGCCGCGCTGGCCCGACCGGGAGCGCAGATCATCGCGCACGGCACCGACCCGTACGGCACCCGCGACCCGCTGCACACCAGCTACCACGAGCGCAACCGCCGGCGCGGCCGGCTCGGCGGTCAACTCCGGCTCCGGCTGCGCTACCGCGAGCTGAGCACCGAATGGTTCGACTACCTGGTTTGTTCGGCCGACGAGTTCGCCGCGCTTGTGCACGGCAGCGGCTGGCAGTTGACCGATGTGGACGACCGGGACGCCCCCTACTACCTGGCCACCCTGCGCCTCGCCGAGTGAGCTACGGCCCCCGCACCAGCGGGTGCGAGGGCCGTCGTACCGCTCAGACCTGGACGGTCGGGGGAAGCTGCTCGGGCGGGAGGCCACCGTCGCCGTCGACCACCTCGTCCGGCTGGCCGTCCTCGTCGATGTCGACCATGGTGATGTCCACCTTGCCGTCACCGTCGGTGTCGAACTGGAACAGGTCGGCCTTGCCGTCGCCGTCGGTGTCCACCACCCACACATCGGTCTTGCCGTCGTTGTTGGTGTCCGCGCGCAGCAGCTCGACCCGCTCGTCGCCCCGGGTCTCCACGATCTCGGAGTCGGTGACGTGCTCCGGTGCCTGGCTCATGTCGACTGGTCCTTCCCTCGATTGACGGGCCGTCATTACCCGATCCCGCGCTCCCCCAAGCATGGTCCGGATCGTCGCGCTGTCTAGGGTCGCAGCATGAGCGAGCGGAGCAGGCGAATCACCCGGCTCGGTGTGGCGGGGACCCCGCGCGCCGGCAGGCGGGACAGGGAGGCGTGATGAGCGAACGTTTCGTGGTCGTCGGTGCCGGCACGATGGGGCTCGGCATCGCGTACGTGGCGGCCGGGGCCGGGCACGCCGTCGAACTGGTCGAGGTGGACCCGGAGCGGGGCAGAGCCGCGCTGAACCGGCTCGCCGAGCTGTGGGAACGGGCCGTGCAGCGCGGCAGGTTGAGCGCTGACGAGGCCGCCACGCATCGGCAGCGGGTCACCCTGCGCCCGACGCTCACGGAGGTCGCCGCGAACCCCGACGTGATCGTGGAGGCGGTGCCGGAGCGGCTCGACCTGAAGCGGGCGGTGCTGCGCGACGCCGCGGCGCTACACCCGGCGCTGCTGGCCAGCAACACCTCAAGCATCGCCATCGGTGAGCTGGCCGCCGGGCTGGACGCGCCAGCGCGTTTCCTGGGCCTGCACTTCTTCAATCCCGTCTGGGCGATGGCCCTCCTGGAGATCGTGGTCGGCCCGGCCACCGCCGAGGAGACCACCGCCGCGGCCGTCGCGCTCGCCGGCCGGTTGGGCAAGGACCCCGTCGTCGTACGCGACCTGCCCGGCTTCGCCACCTCCCGGCTCGGGGTCACCCTCGGGCTGGAGGCGATCCGGATGGTCGCCGACGGGGTGGCCAGCCCCGCCGACATCGACAAGGCGATGGTGCTCGGCTACCGGCACCCGATCGGGCCGTTGGAGCTCACCGACCTGGTCGGCCTCGATGTGCGGCTGGACATCGCCCGCACCCTCCAGGCCGCGTACGGGGACCGCTTCGCACCGCCGCCGCTGCTCGTGGAGATGGTGGCCGAGGGGCGGCTGGGCAAGAAGTCGGGGCACGGCTTCTACCTGTGGAAGGGCGGGGTCAAGCAGTGAGCACGAGGAGTGGGTGGGCGCGGTGAGCGGACTGCGGATCGAGGAGCGGCCGGACCGGCTGGTGGTGACCCTGGACCGGCCGGAGAAGCGCAACGCCATCGACGCCGACCTGATCGGCGAGCTGCACCAGCTCTGCGCCGAGCTGGAAGCGCGCCCCCGGCTGCTGCTGCTCACCGGCGGTACGGCCGGCATCTTCGCCGGTGGCGCCGACATCGCTCAGCTCCGGGAACGGGGTCGCACGGACGCCCTGGCGGCGATCAATTCCGCCGCCTTCGCGCGGATCCGGGCGTTGCCGATGCCGACGGTGGCCGCCGTCGACGGGCCGGCGCTGGGCGGCGGCGCGGAACTGGCGTACGCCTGCGATCTGCGGGTGTGCACCGCGCGGGCGGTCTTCGGCCAGCCGGAGGTGCGGTTGGGGATCCTGGCCGGCGCGGGCGCGACGCACCGGCTGCCCGCGTTGATCGGTGAGGGTCGGGCCAAGGAGCTGCTCTTCACCGGCCGGCGGGTGGACGCCACTGAGGCGTTGCGGATCGGGCTGGTGAACCGGGTGGTGGACGAGCCCGACGAGTTGCTCACGGTGGCACACGGGGTGCTTGACGAGATCGCCCTGGGTTCCCCGCTGGCGCTGCGGTTGACCAAGCTGGCGGTGGACGCACCGGCGGCCGCGCACCCACATCTCGACCTGGTCAGCCAGGCGGTGCTCTTCGAGGACGAGGAGAAGCACCGGCGGATGACCGATTTCCTGGAGGGCCGCCGGCCGCGGTGATTACCGCGAACGCAACGGCCGCACCGACGCTCGCGCCGGTGCGGCCGTTGCTAGCCGAGGATGGTGCTACTGCCGGATCTGCACTCCGCTGTCGGCAAGCGAACGGATCACCGAGGCCGACTCACCGAAGCCGATGATCAGTACGGCGTCCGCGCCGAAGTCCTTGATCTCCTTGGCGCCGCTGGAGAAGTCCACCGGGGTAGCCTTGGCGTCGGCGGGCGGGTCGTAGGTGAGCAGCTTGAGGCGGTCGCCGGTGATGCCGGCCTTCTCCAGCTCGTCACGGACGGTGCCCTGGAGGCCCTCGCCGTAGGAGTCCTTGCGGGCGACGATGACGATCTTCTGCGATCCGTCGCGGAGGATGACGTCGGCGAGCGCCCGGCCCTGCAGGCTGTCCGGCGGCGCGGTGCGAAAGTAGAGACCGCCGTCGTCCACGTCGGTAAGGCTGCTGTCGGTGTTGGAGGGGGAGAAGAGGATCTTCCCGGCCTGCACCACGTCCGGCAGCACGGCCCGGGAGATACCCGAACCACCCGCGCCGATGATCACGCTGACGCCGTCCGTCACGTGCTTTGCCACCGTCGCCTTGGCCACCGCCGGGTTGGTGCCGTCGTCGCCGTCCACCCACGTCACCGGCTTGCCCAGCGCGCCACCAGCGGCGTTGATCTCCCGGATCGCCAGCGCGGCACCGGCCGCCATCGGCGGGTAGGCGATCGACAGGTCACCGGTCTTCGGCAGCAGGCCGCCCAGGATCAGCGGCTTCTGGTCGGGGTCCACCGTCGGCCGCTGCTTCTTCGGCTTCGGTGGTGCCTTGGTGCTCGCCGCCGACTCGATGCCCGCGCCGACGAACTCGGTCTTGCCGTCGTTGATCTGCTGCCCGTCGAAGGTGAGCGTGGCGTAGCTCGCGGTGGCCGGCTCACCCTTGTCGGTGAAACCCGCCCGGGTCAGCGAGACACCGCGGTACTCGACGTCCTGGCCGTTACGAGCCAGCGCGAGGCAGGTCGCCGGGTCCTCGCAGCGCTGCCCGTCGTTCGTCACGGCGACGATCTGCTTCGCGATGGCGGCCGGGTCGGTGCTTCCGGCCAGCTGAGCGGCGAGCACGGCGACCACCACCGCGTCGTACGTCTCGGCCGAGTACACGTAGTCCGTCAGCGCCGGACTGACGGTCTTCAGTCGGCTCTTGAAGTCCTCCGGTAGCGGTACGAGAGGCGTGGTGCCCTTCATCCCGTCGACGAGACTCGCACGTTCCTTCAACTCCGCGGGATAGGTGTTGAGCATGTTGCCGTCCGTGCCATAGAGGCGCACCTGTTGGGCGCTTGACTCCTTGGCCTTGTCATCCCCACAGGCGCTTGTGGCGAGCAGGATCGTCGCGCAGGCAGCCAGTGTGGCCACCCGCGAGCGGCGTGATACGAACATGGTCGTCCTTCCTCCGGCGAAGGTCCGCTGCGCACATTAGCGTGCCGAGGCCATCGGCGGGACCGTGGAGGTGGCGTAATGCGCAGGTAGCTGGCGTTGAACACGGACAGTGACGGTCGTCGGGTCGCTTGACCGCCCGTCCTACTGTGCGCTGCGTGACGGACCTACCACAGCAGACGTTCGATGACGCGACCGCCGTGCTCCGCTCGGCGCTGACCGGGGATGGGGACGCGGTGGTGGGCGCATTCGACGCGGTCGTCGACCGGGCCGGCCTCAGCGGCGCGTACGGAGTGGCCTGGTGCCTGGCCGCGACGATGGTTGGCGACGCGCCGGCCAGCAGCGGGGCGGCCCTCGACTTCCCGGGCATCGATCAGGCCGACTACGACACCCGCTGGGTGGCCCGCTTCGTCAGCGCGTACGCCAATCGGGACGAACCGACCGGAGAGGCGCTGTTCGGCGCGGCGGCCGCCGACGGGCTGCTCCCGGACTGCCTGCTCACCCTCGCCGGCTCGACGATCGCCACCCTGCGTAGCCGCGCCGAGTGACACCTGTCGGGTCGCGACGTCCGGCGGGACGGACGCCGCGCCCGCACTGTCGCTCAGAACGCGTGGTACGCGATAAGGGGCTCGTACTCGTACCGCAGGTTCTCGAAGCGGACCTGGAAGTTCACCCCGTCCCGGACGTTCGTCGCCACGGTGGTCCAGCCCGAGTTGGCCGGGAGGTAGGTCCAGTAGTTGCAGGCGCTCGTCTTGTCGACGAAGATCACGCACGCCTCGGTGGCGTACACGCTCGCGTTGCGGACGTTGATGTCGCGGCAGCGGGTGGTGGTGCGGTACTGGCCGGCTGAGCCGCCGTAGCGGCCGGTCTCGAAGTACGACCGGACCGCGCCGCCGTAGCAGGTGGCGAGCGGGGCGAAGGCGTTCGGCCCGGCGGATACCGGGGTGACCGATCCGGTCGGTTCGGCCTGCGCGGGTGTGCCGGCGAAGAGCAGTGCGGTGGCCGTGGCGACGGCGAACAGTCGAGCGGTTGGGGATGGCATGCATTCCTCCGGAAGCGGGTGGTTGACCGTCCGTATTGGACTGATCATCGATCGTGACGATGATAACGATCGATCGATCTCAGCGCGGCCCCGGCGACGTCCGACCCGTGTGATAGCTCTGTAGTCATGTCCGAGGCCATGCTCAGCAAGGTCCGTAAGCTGCTCGCCCAGGCTGAGGACCCGGCCTGCACGCCCGCCGAGGCGGAGGCGTTCACCGCCAAGGCGACCGAACTGATCGCCCGCTACGGCGTGGACCGGGCGCTGCTCGCCGCGCGTGACCCGACCACCGACCCGGTCGGCGACCGGGTCCTGGACATCGTCGCCCCCTACGCCCGCGACAAGGTCGGCCTGCTCGCCGCGGTCGCCGAACCACTGCGCTGCCGCTGCGTACGCCGCCGGCAGGGCAACGGCTTCGCGCTGCACCTGTTCGGCTTCGCCAGCGACCTGGAACGGGTGGACCTGCTCTTCACCTCACTACTCGTGCAGGCGGCACACGGCCTGGCCGCCACCGCCGTGCCGGTCGACGATCACCCGGCCGCCTTCCGCCGGTCCTGGCTTGCCGGTTTCGCCGAGGTGATCGGCGGCCGACTCTGGGCGGCGGAAACGGCGGCGGCCAGCGAGTCGGGGACCCCGTCGGTGGCGCTGGTGCTTGCCGATCGGTCGGACCGGGTGCAGCGGCGGCTCGCCGAGCAGTACCCGCGACTGCGTACCGCTGCGCCCCGCAGGTTGGGCGGCACCGGCTTCGGGTCCGGGGCGGAGGCCGGCCGCCACGCGGACCTGGGTGGCCGCGACCTTTGGCGGCAACACCAGACCGGCACGGCAACTCGGCCGCTGACTGTCACCCGGCGGCTCGGGTCGCTGCCCTGACCGCGGCGGCTCGGAGCCCCGTCCGGACGGCCGAGTGGCTGCGGTCAGCCGGGGGTGGTGGGCTGGTGGCGGGAGACCGTCGCGACGTAGCGGGTGAGCAGCTCATGCCAGCCGACGGTGAGCGCCTCGCGATAACCCTCGGCAGCCTCGCCGTGCCGGTCGAAGTGCCGGTGCTCCAGCTCGACCCGGGTGCGCTCCGGCCCTTCGGACTGGAACAGCACCTCGACCTCACTCGCCCGGGCCGGGTCCGGCACCGGCGCCCGGTCGGGGCCGATCTGCCAGACGAAGACCAACCGGCGCGGCGGGTCCCAGGTGAGCACCCGACCCCAGTCGGCGCGGAAACCGTACGGGCCGATCTCGTAGAGCATGCCGCCGGCCTGCGGCTCCATGCCCAGCTCGGCCAGCGCGTCCGGGCCCGACCAGGTGTACTCGGTGACCCACCAGTCGGTCAGCTCGTCGGTGAAGACCGCGAACGCCCGCGCGGCGGAGTGTGGGACGTGGAGGCTGCACCGTAAGGAGAACCGGTCGACGTCCTGCCGGATGTCGGCCGGATCAGTCATTTCCTGTCCCATAGGCCCGGACCATACCGGCTGATGCCCGCCTGTGCAGCTTCGCGCGGTGCCCGGTTCCAGACAGGCCGCCGTCGATCCGCCACGGACGGGATGGCCGACCGGAAAGCGGGTAACCGCGCCGAACGGCCCGGACGACCGGGCCGGTGTGCAGGCGGGTGGGAGAGCATGAGCGAGAGCGCGCAGCAGCGGGAGCCGGACCGGGTGGACCCGGACGTCCTGCTCGACATTCCGAAGGTGTCCGTCGACACGATCCGACTGGCGGTCGACGGCCTGGACGCCGACCTCTCGCTGCGGGCCCGGGTGGCCAACCTGATCCAGGTCGACGCCGGCGTACGGGTGCGGCTGAGCAGCGGCGAGCTGGACCTCGACGGGGTGCACGCCGAGGCTCAGCTGCGGGTGCGGTTGGAGCAGCTGACCACGATCCTCAGCAGAGCGCTCGACACCCTCGACCACAACCCGCAGATCATCGAGGCGCTCGCCCGGACGGCCGTCAGCACTCTCGACGACGTGCACCGCCGCGTACCGCAGTCAGCCGACCGGGCGGTCGAGGCGTCGGCACGCCGCTCCGACGGTGTACTCGACGGGACGGGGGCGCCAGCCGGTGGCGGTGGGTCAGCGGAACGGCCACGACCGGAGTCCGGCGCCATGCCCGAGCGCCACCCGACCAGCCGGCGACACGGGGAACGGCACCACCCGGCCGGGCAGCGACCGGCAGGTGGGGGTGAAGAGCAGCGGCCGGCAGGTGGAGGTGAAGGGCAGCGGCCGTCCGGGACCGGTCGGGGCACCGAGGGCCCGGCGGAGCCTTCGACCGGGCAGGCCCGCAACCGACCCGGCCCGTTGCCCGCCGTCGGTCCGGGCCCGTCCGGAGCCGATGACGGCGGCGGTGGTCCCCTGGGTGGGGCGCAGGCCGCGGCGCAGAGCGCGGCCCAGCTCGCCGAGCAGGCGGGGGAGACACTGCGACAGGCCGGGCGCAGCGTGTGGGAGGCGATCCAGAGCGGCGTGGCGCAGCACCGCCAGCAGGGCCGTGACGGCTGACGGCCCCCGAACAGCAAGATCCCCACCTGCGAATCCGCTGGTGGGGACCTCTGTAGCCCGGCGAAAGGCTATGTGGCCAGGGGCGGGGTCGAACCGCCGACCTTCCGATTTTCAGTCGGACGCTCGTACCAACTGAGCTACCTGGCCGTACTGCTCGGCCCATGTTACCCAACAACCGGACGAACCGACGGCCGGGCGACATGCTCCGATACGCAGAACGCCGCGCGAGGCGCGGCGTCAGCGCTGCGGTCCTGACGGGACTTGAACCCGCGACCTCCGCCTTGACAGGGCGGCGAGCACTCCAACTGCTCCACAGGACCTAGCTTGTGTTGCTCCGGCTTGCGCCGGTCGTGCCCCCAACGGGATTCGAACCCGTGCTACCGCCTTGAAAGGGCGGCGTCCTGGGCCGCTAGACGATGAGGGCGGCCCCGCCATCATTGCACACTCGCAACTTCAAGCGGACTTGCTCCCATCCGGCCCCGCCGGAGGCTTGGAAAGCATACGTGATGCCCGGTCGGTGAACAAAATCGGTATCGGCAGGGGGTCGGGTTGGGTCATAACCGCAGGTCAAAGGCGGTCTAGTGGAGCTGGGCGATGCCGAAGCGCTGCTTCAGGTCCGCGATCACATGGGGGCAGGCGGCGAGCGTCGCGGCCCGATTGCCGCCCCCGTCGTGCAGCAGCACTATGGCACCGGGCCGGGCGGCGGCGTGGACCCGCTTGCCGATCGTGGCGGCGCTCGGCTTGTCCCAGTCCTGTGGGTCGACAGACCAGTGCAGGGGGCGCATGCCGAGCTCCTTCGCCACCGCGAGCACCTCCGACGTCCACCGGCCACCCGGCTGCCGGTAGAAGGACACCTTCGCCCCGGGCACCGCGGCCTGGATGGCCCTGTTGGTGCGGTCCAGGTCGGCCCTGATCTCGGCGACAGGTCGCCGGGCCAGGTCGAGGTCGTGCCGCCAACTGTGGTTGCAGAGCTGGTGTCCCTCGCGGACGATCCGGCGAACCAGCTCCGGGTGGCGTTGCGCCTCGCGACCGACGACACAGAAGGTGGCAGTCACCTTCGCGGCCCGCAGTTGGTCGAGCACCTTCGGGGTCCAGGCGGGGCTGGGCCCGTCGTCGAAGGTCAGCACCACCGGGCGCGCACCGGTGGTGCGCCGCAGGCCGGCGGGGAGCTTGGCCGGCAGTGGTCGTAGCGGCGGCTTGGGCGGCTTGGCGAGGGTCGGGTGCGGCGATGGGGCGGGCTTCACCGATTTCGCGGGCCGCGGTGCGGCGGCGGGTGCGATGGTGCGTTCCGGCTGGGCACAACCGGACAAGACCAGCGCCATGGCGAGGACGGACGCCAGAACGGCGCGGGCTTGCATCTGCTCGCTCCCGGAGGGGTCGGGGTAGGCGGACCCCCGACGGTAGTTCACGTCCAGATCTGGGCGACAGTGCGGTCAGTCACGCCTCGACTGGTCCAGCGAGTCCCGTACCGCGACAGCGAGCGAGACGGCCTCGGCCAGGTCGACCGGCCGTACCACCCCCGCCGGCAGCGTGTCGGCTCGCCAACCGGGGCCGGCGGCCAGCACCAGCAACGGGCGGCGGGGTGCCGCCAGCAGCGCGCTGAGCTGATCCGGATCGGCGGTGGCCCGGGTGTGCGACCAGAGCACCACGGCCGCCGGTCCGGTCCGGTTGACCGCCTCCAACAGAGCGGCGACCGGCACCCGTGCGCCAAGCGCCCGGTAGCTGACCCCGGCCTCCGCGAGCGCGGCGGCCAACGCCTCCAGCGGCAGCGTGTGCTGCTCCTCGTCCGCGCAGGAGAGCAGAATGCGGGCCGGACCGGTGGGAACCTTGACCCGGCTGGCCGCCGAGAGGGCCGCCGAGATGCAGCGCGACACCAGGTGTTCCACCTCGATCAGGCCGGCGGTGGCGGCGTGGCGCTCGCCGATGCCGGCGAGGACCGGGCGCAGCAGGCCGTCCCAGGTGGCGACGACCCCGCCCGCTGCCAGGGCGTGCGCGATCGTCTCGCTGATCGCCGCCGCGTCCAACCGCATGGCGGCGCGGGCCAATCCACGGGCCGCCGGTCCGGCGCGGCCCACCGGGATGGTCCCGCCGCCGTCCCGGCCGGGTCGGTGGACCCGGCCGGAGGTGACGGTGTCGGTGGGCGCCGGATCCGGTGCCTGGCGGGCCCAGCGGGCCGCCTCGGCGGGGCTCACCCCCTCGGCGGTGAGCCGTCGCATGATCTCCAGGCGGGCCAGGTCCGTGGGCGTGTACCGCCGGTGGTGACCGGGGATGTGCTCGCTGGGCCCGAGCCCGTAGCGCTGATGCCAGGTGCGCAGGGTGGTCACCGCGACCCCGATCCGGCGTGCGACAGCGCCCGCGCTCAGCGCCTCATCGACCACCCGACCGCTCCGCCGTGTCATCCGCCGACGATCCGGACGGGGTCACGGCCGGACCGGGAGGGCCCGACGCGGCACCCGAGGGGTGCAGCAGCCGGTTCACCACCCCACCCAGCCAGGGCGCGTACGACCGCGGGTCGAGCTCCAGTTCGGCTTCGAGTGCGGCGGGGTCAGCCCACCGCAACTCGGCGACCTCGTCCGGGTCGGGCAGTAGTGGGGCCGGGGGCCGGAAGTCGCCGCGCAGCACGTGGTCGTACTCGAATTCGACCCGACCGGTGGCCGGGTCCTCGGCGTAGTAGACGTAGACGCCGACCTCGGTCAACTCGACCGGGCCCGCGCCCAACTCCTCGCGCAGCCGCCGGTTGGCCGCCTCGGCGAGTGACTCGCCCGGCCGGGGGTGGCCGCAGCAGGAGTTGGCCCAGCGCAGCGGGAAGCGGGTCTTGACGGCGGCCCGGCGTTGGAGCAGCACCTGACCGTCCGGGTCCACGAGCAGCACCGAGAAGGCCCGGTGCAGCTGCCCCGGAGGCTGGTGTGCCGCCGACACGGTCAACTCGCCGTGGGCCTTGCCGGCCTCGTCGACCAGCTCGACCAGGTGCTCCTCTCGGCTCGTCATCGACCTTCCCCACTGATTCGACCGGCGGCGAGCTTGCCGGAGATGAGCACCATCGGTACGCCCACCCCGGGCTGGGTGCCGGAGCCGACGAAGACCACGTTCGGCAGGTCGCGGTGCAGGTTCGACGGGCGGAACGGGCCGGTCTGGAAGAGGGTGTGCGCGGCGGCGAACGGGGTGCCCGCGGCCATCCCCTGCTCCTCCCACTCGGCGGGGGTGATCGCCCGCAGCACCTCGACCCCGGCACCGAAGCCGACGTAGCCGCGCTCCTCCAGGGTGCCGATCAGTTGGTCGCCGTAGCGCTGGGTCAGGTCGCCACGCCAGTCGAACGGAGCCCGGTGCAGGTTGGGCACCGGAGCGAGCACGTAGTAGGTGTGCCGGTCCGCAGGGGCCACCGACGGATCGGTGCGGCTCGGGTTGGTCACCAACAGCGACGGATCGGTCATCAACTCACCCCGCCGGATGACCTCATCGAAGGTGCCCTTCCACGCGCGTCCGAAGTGGATGTTGTGATGGGCGATCTTTTCATACGCCTGTCGCGAGCCGACGTGCAGAACGACGCAGGACGGCGAGTAGGTGAGCCGTCGTGCCGGAGCGGCCGGGAGCAGGTCCCGGTAGGCGATCGGCAGGTCGGGGTTGAGCACCACCACGTCGGCCCGCACCAGCTCGCCGTCGGCGGTGAGGACGCCGGTTGCCCGACCGTGCGCCGTCTCCACCCGGGTCACCGTCGTGTCGTAGCGGATCTGCACGCCGTGCTTCTCGGCGGCGCCCGCCATGGCCCTGGAGACCGCGTGGATGCCGCCGCGCGGGAAGTAGACCCCGGCCACCGAGTCGAGGTACGCGATGACCGCGTAGATGGCAAGCGCGTCGTGCGGCGCGAGGCCTGCGTACATCGCCTGGAAGGAGAAGATCCGCTGGGTACGCGGGTCCCGGAAGAACTGGTTGATCTTTGTCTGGAGTCGTCGGAAGGCTCCGCCGCCGAGCAGCTTGAGGAGGTTGCCGGTGATCAGGTCGGTCGGCGCGTCCAGATTGCGTTCGATGAAGTCGGTCCGCTCCAGCCGCCACAACTCGCGGGCGTAGTCGACGAAGCGCAGGTAACCGTCGGCCTCGCGCGGCCCGCAGACCCGGGAGATCTCGGCGGCCATCCGGGTGGTGTCGGTGAGCACGTCAAGGGTCGAGCCGTCCGGGTAGTACGCCCGGTAGGCGGGGTCGAGCGGGGTCAGGTCGAGCCAGTCGGACAACTCCTCACCGACCGCACCGAGCGCCTCGGCGATCAGGTCGGGCATGGTGAGCACTGTCGGGCCGGTGTCGAACTCGTAGCCGTCCACGGCGAGTCGACCGGCTCGCCCGCCGGGCACCGGCTCGCGTTCGAGCACTGTCACCTGCCGGCCGCTGCCGGCGAGGTGCAGCGCGCAGGCGAGCCCGCCCAGTCCGGCCCCGACGACCACCACCCGGTCCGTCCGCCCTGTCACCGTCCGCACGTGACCATCTCCTCGAAAAAGTCGCTCATCAGGCCCGCCGGTTGGTGGCGGCGGTGGTCAGACCGGTCAGCGCGGTCCGCGCCGTCCGGTCCACGGGTGCGCTGTCGAGCGCCGCCAGCGCGTCGCTGACCCGCTCGGAGATCATCCGCTCCACCCGGGCCACCGCGCCGGTCTCGGCCACCAACTCGGCGAGCCGGTCGGGTTCGTCGCCGGCCCGCTCCAACGCCCTGAGCTGGGCCGGCGTGGCCAACTCCCGAGCCAGCACGAGCAGCGCGGTGGGCTTACCGGTGCGCAGGTCGTCGCCGGCCGGCTTGCCGGTGGCGGCCGGGTCGCCGTAGACCCCGAGCAGGTCGTCGCGGAGCTGGAACGCCTCGCCGACGGCCAGGCCGTAGCGGCTGTACGCGGCGACCAGTGGATCGTCGGCGGGCACCCCGGCCAGGCAGGCACCGAAGAGCAGTGGCCGCTGGACGGTGTAGCTGGCGGTCTTGTAGCGGGCCACCCGCAGCGCCCGGTCGACCGACCAACTGGCCGGGTCGTTCTCGCCGAGCACGTCGAGATACTGCCCGGCGACCGTCTCCACCCGCATCAGGTCGTAGCAGCGTCGCACCTCGAACAGGCGGGCCGGTGGCACCGCGGCATGGGACAGCAACTGGTCGGCCCAGACCATGCAGAGGTCGCCGATGAGCACGGCGACGGCCTCGCCGAACCGCCCGGGATCACCGCGGTGGCCAGCCTGGATGTGCTGTTCGGCGAGCGCGACGTGTGCGGTGGGCCGGCCACGGCGGGTGGTGGAGGCGTCCATCACGTCGTCGTGCACCAGCGCGAAGGTGTGCAGCAACTCCAGCGCGGCAAGTGCGGGCAGCACCGGCGACAGGGCCTCGTCACCGCCGACCGCCCCGCGCCAACCCCAGTAGGCGAACGTGGGCCGGATCCGCTTGCCGCCGACGAGGACGGCCTCCCGGGCGGACGCGGCGAAGGCGCCCATCGAGGTGTCGATCTCGGCGAGCGAGTCGACCTCGGTGGCGAGGAAGGCCGCCAGCGTCTCGTCGACAGCCGTGACCAGCTCATGGGTGTACGCGGCGAGCACGGCCTGGACCGGGTCGTCCCGGTCGGCCGGTACTGCCGCCGCCACACGAGTCGCATTACCCGCAACTGCGTCGTTGGCCATGCGGCTGAGCGTACCCTAGGCTACGAGTTGCGTCGATTGGTGCGTCGATAATGAGGGAGGGCCGGTGGAAACTGATCTCACCGCTGCCTATGACCGGTGCCGTGAACTGCACAAACGTCACGGCCGCACCTACTATCTCGCCACCCGCCTGTTGCCCGCATGGAAACGACGGCATGTGCACGCCCTCTACGGGTTCACCCGCTACGCCGACGAGATCGTCGACCGCACCGAGGATCTGCCGCCGGCCGAGCGGGCCGCCCGCCTCGACGACTGGGCCGGCCGGTTCGTCGCTGGCCTGCACGGTGCGTCGGTCGACGACCCGCTGCTGCCGGCCGTGCTGCACACGATCGCCGTCTTCGATCTCGACCGGGACGACTTCGCGTCGTTCCTGAAGAGCATGGCGATGGACCTGACAGTCACCGCGTACCCGACCTACGACCACCTGCTCGACTACATGGAGGGTTCGGCGGCGGTGATCGGCACCATGATGTTGCCGATCCTGGGCAGCTCCGACCCGGCGGCGGCCCGGGAGCCCGCCCGGCAGCTCGGGTTCGCCTTCCAACTCACCAACTTCATCCGGGACGTCGCCGAGGACCTCGACCGGGGCCGCACCTACCTGCCGGACGAGGACCTGACGAAGTTCGGGGTCACCCGCGACGAGCTGGTCGAGGCCCGCGCCCGGGGCCGCGGCACACCCCGGACCCGTGAGCTGATCGAGTACGAGGTGACCCGCGCCCAGGCGCACTACGCGGCCGCCGCGCCGGGCATCACCATGCTGGCGCCGGCCTCGCAGGCCTGCATGCGCACCGCGTACGCCCTCTACGGCGGCATCCTCGACGAGGTCGCCGCGCACGACTACGACGTCTTCGCCAAGCGTGCCGTCGTGCCGCAGCGGCGACGGATGGCGGTGGCCGCACGTGCCCTGCTCACCTCGACCGGTACGCCGGTCACCATCCCCGGGCCGACGGTCGACCCGGAGACCCGGTGACCACCAGCACCGCGATCGTGCTCCTCACCCGCGACCTGCGGGTGCACGACCATCCGGCGTTGGCCACCAGCTGCGCGGCCTTCGACCGGGTGGTGCCGCTGTACGTGCTCGACCCGGAGCTGGCCGACCTGTCGGCCAACCGCACCCGGTTCCTGCACCAGGCCCTCGCCGACCTGCGTGCCCAGCTCCGCGAGCGCGGCGGCGACCTGGTGGTACGCCACGGTGACCCGGTGGCCGAGACGATCCGGCTGGCCGGCGAGGTCGGCGCCACAGCCGTCGCGCTCTCCGCCGACGTCAGCCACTACGCCCGCCGTCGGGAGCGGCGGTTGCGCGCCGAGTGCGAGCGGCACCGGCTGCACCTGCGACTGTTCCCCGGGCTGACAGTGGTCGAGCCGGGCGCGTTGCGGCCCGGGGGCGGCGGCGACCACTACCGGGTGTTCAGCCCCTACCACCGGGCCTGGGTGGCCAACCGGTGGCGCGAGGAGTTGGCCGCGCCACGTCGGGTGACGCTGCCCGACGGTGTACGCGTGGGCAACCTGCCGACGCCGCCGGCCGGGGACTCGCCGGACGCGGCAGTCGGCGGCGAGCGGGTCGCCCGGCAGCGGCTCACCGACTGGCTGCCCGACCTGGGCCGCTACGGCGACCAGCACGACGACATGGCCGGCGACGACACCTCCCGACTCAGCCCGTACCTGCGCTTCGGCTGCGTGTCCCCGCTGGCGGTGGCCGGTCGCGCCGGGGACCGGTCCGGACCGTTCGTCCGGCAGCTCTGCTGGCGGGACTTCTACTACCAGGTCACCGCCGCCTTTCCGGAGATCTCGACAGCTGCGTACCGGCGGGGCGCCACCGAGCAGTGGCGCTACGACGACGACGCGCTGGCAGCCTGGACCGAGGGCCGGACCGGGATGCCGATCGTCGACGCCGGGATGCGGCAGCTGCGGGCCCGGGGCTGGCTGCACAACCGGGCCCGGCTGATCACCGCCGGCTACCTGACCAAGCACCTCGGGCAGGACTGGCGTGCGGGGGTGCGGGTGTTCTTCCGCTGGCTGCTGGACGGGGACGTGGCGAACAACTCGGGCAACTGGCAGTGGGTGGCCGGCACCGGCAACGACACCAAGCCGTACCGGGGGTTCAACCCGGTCCGGCAGGCCGAGCGGTACGACCCGGCGGGCGACTACGTGCGCCGGTGGGTGCCGGAGCTGGCGACCGTGCCGGGCCGGGCCATCCACCAACCGTGGCGGCTGCCCGACGCGCTCCGCCAGCCACTCGACTACCCGCCGCCGCTCTCGGTGCCGGGCACCGACCCCGTCTGGCTCCGCTGAGAGGAAGGGCGCCTCGTCGGTCAGAGGCAGGAGTGCAGCGCCTCGGCGAGTTCGTCCACCCGGTCGTGCTCGGCGAGCTGCGCAGTGGCGTACGCGAGGGTGTAGCCCCGCTGCGGGTCGGCCCACGCGCTGCTGCCGCCGAGGCCACCCATGCCCCAGCTGCCGTCCGGCTCCCACTGCATGCCAAGCGTCCACCTGACGATCCGGTCCAGCACCAGGTCCGGCCCGTCGTACTGGACCCGGGTCGCCTCGGTGACCAACTCCGGGCTGACCAGCCGGACACCGTCCAGGACACCGCCGGCGAGCACACCGGCGTAGAGCCGGGCCAGGCTGGCCGCGGTGGCGTGCAGGTTCACCGCAGGCATCTCGGCACCCCGCCACAGGGGGCTGTTCAACACGGCGAGGTCCAGCCCGCCGGCCGGATTGCCCATCGCACGGTCCCGCAGTGAACCCGGCTCGCCGAGCTTCCGACCCGGCCATCCCGGGTCGCCGTAGCGCAGCTCGGCGCAGCGCCGCTGGTCCGCCTCGGACAGCCCGAAACCGAGGTCGAGCCGCCACGGACCGGCGATCTCCTCGGCCAGGAACCGGCCCACCGACCGCCCGTCGACCCGGCGGACCAGCTCACCCACCAGGTGCCCGTACGTCCAGGCGTGCTCGCCGGCCACCGAGCCCGGCGACCACTCGGGATCGGCGGCGGCCAGGTCGCCGGCGAGCAGCGCCCAGTCGGCGATCGCGGTGGCGGGCCGGGGCACCGGGAACGCCGGCAGCCCGGCGGTGTGCGACAACACCTGGCGCACGGTGGCGGGGGTGCGGAACTCCGGCCAGTACCGCTCGACCGGCGAGTCGAGGTCGACCAGCGCCCGGTCGACGAGCACCAGCAGACAGAGCGCGGCCACCGGCTTGCCGACCGAGTAGACGTTGGTGAGCGTGTCCGGCCGCCACGGTTCACCGTCGGGTCCGGCGCCGGTCCGGAAACCGCCGACCAGGTCGACGACCGGCTGCCCGTCGTACCAGATGGTCAGGCCGGCGCCGGTCTCCCGGCCGGCGGCGAACAGGTCGTGGAAACAGTCCCGGACCGGAGCGAAGCGTGCCTGCATCCCGCCACGGTAAGCGCCCCGGACCGGTGAGCGTGCCGACTTTTCGCCGACCCCGGTGGTTGCGGCGGTGTCGCTGGGGGATGCTGTTGCGGTGGCGGAGCCGGAGCTTGTGGATGTGGTCGTGGTGGGGCTCGGGGTCGGCGGCGAGGAGGTCGCCGAGCGACTCGCCGAGGCCGGCCTGAGTGTCGTCGGCATCGAACGGGACCTGGTCGGTGGGGAGTGCCCGTACTGGGGCTGCATCCCCAGCAAGATGATGATCAGGGCGGCCAACGCGCTCGCCGAGGCCCGTCGGGTCGACGGGCTGGCCGGGACGGCGCAGGTCCAGCCGGACTGGACGCCGGTGGCCCGGCGGATCCGCGAGGAGGCCACCGACACCTGGGACGACACCGTCGCGGCGGAGCGGTTCATCGGCAAGGGCGGCCGGCTCGTGCGAGGCAGTGGTCGGTTTGACGGCCCGGGCCGGATCCGCGTCGGTGACCAGGTGTTCCAGGCTCGGCACGGGGTCGTGTTGGGCACCGGCACCCGTCCGTCGGTGCCGCCGATCGACGGCCTGGCCGGCACCCCGTACTGGACCAACCATCAGGCGATCGAGGTCGAACAACTGCCGGAGACGCTGCTGGTGCTCGGCGGCGGTGCGATCGGCCTGGAACTCGCCCAGGTCTTCGCCCGCTTCGGGGTGCGGGTCACCGTGGTGGAGGCACTCGACCGGGTGCTGGCCGTCGAGGAACCGGAGGCGTCCGAGGTCGCCGCCGCGGCGCTGCGCGCCGACGGCGTGGAGATCCACACGGGGGTACGCGCCGAGCGGGTCGAGCACGACGGGACCCGGTTCACCCTGCACGGCGGCGGCGGGGCGGAGTTCACCGCCGAGCGGCTGCTGGTGGTCACCGGGCGCAAGGCCCACCTGGAGGAGCTCGGGTTGGACACGATCGGCGTGGACGCCAGCCAGCGTTACCTGCCGGTCGACGACCGTCTGCACGTCACCGACAATGTCTGGGCGGTCGGCGACCTGACCGGCGAGGGCGCCTTCACCCACATCGCGATGTACCAGGCGGGGATCGTGATCGCCGACATCCTGGCCGTGGCCCGACAGGCGGCGGCGGGGGCGGACGCCAGCGGCACCTCCAGCGTGGTCGGCGGCGCGATGGGCGCGTCCAGCTCACTCGCCGCGAGCGGGTCGAGCGGATCGGCCGGCACCATCCCGCGCGCCGACTACCGGGCGCTGCCCCGGGTCACCTTCACCGATCCGGAGGTGGGCGCGGTCGGACTCACCGAGCGGCAGGCCCGCGAACGCGGCATCAACGTGCAGGTCGGGTTCACGAGGCTCGGCGACTCGACCCGGGGTTGGATCCACCGGGTCGGCGACGACGGTTTCATCAAGGTCATCGCCGACGCCGACCAGGGCGTGCTGATCGGCGCGACGTCGGTAGGCCCGGCCGGCGGCGAGGTGCTCTCCGCGCTCGTGGTGGCGGTGCACGCGGCGGTGCCGCTGAGTCAGCTCCGCCACATGATCTACGCCTACCCGACGTTCCACCGGGCCATCGAGACCGCCCTGCGCGACCTGTCCTGACGCCCGCGCCGCCCGCGTCCCCGTGCCGCCCGCGCCGCCCCCGCGTCCCCATGCCGCCCGCGCCGCCCGCGTGCCGCCTCTGCGGGCGGCGCATCGCCGTGTGCGGGGCGCGTGATCGACTCGCCTTCATTGAAGGCGCGGTATCCGGGGCCCTTTCGACACCGCGACTTCCTGAAACCCGAGTCGATCATGACCGATCCGCGCGACCTGGTGTCGACGGGGACGGACGCTGCGGCACAGCCCCCTCTTTCGAGCGGCGCAATGGTGGCCGATGGGAAGAACGCGGCAGCCAGTCGGCAAACGCTGGGCAGTTTGCTGTTCATTTCTTTCACGAAGACGACGTACGATTGCGGTCGTGACCAAGCGGTTGACTGAAGTTGCCAAGAAGGCGGGCGTCAGCGAGGCCACCGTCAGTCGGGTGCTCAACGGCCGTGACGGGGTGTCCGAGGCGACCCGGACCGCGGTGCTGACCGCGCTCGACGTGCTCGGTTACGAACGGCCGACCAAGCTGCGGGGCGAACGCGCCCGGCTGGTCGGGCTGGTGCTGCCCGAGCTGCAGAACCCGATCTTCCCGGCGCTGGCCGAGGTCGTCACCGGGACCCTCGCCCAGCGTGGCTACACCCCGGCGCTCTGCGCCCGGACCATCGGCGGGGTGTCCGAGATGGACTACGTGGAGATGCTCCTCGACCACCAGGTCTCCGGGGTGATCTTCGCTGGTGGTTCGTACGCGCTCGCCGACGCCCGACACGACCACTACCGTCGCCTGACCGACCGGGGCCTTCCCGTCGTGCTGGTGAACGCCGGCGTGGACGAGTTGGGTTTCCCCCGGGTCTCCACCGATGACGCGGTAGCGGTCGAACAGGCCTACGGGCACCTGCGCTCGCTCGGGCACGAACGGATCGGGATGGTGCTCGGCCCGGAGGGGCATGTGCCGTCCCGCCGCAAACTGGACGCGATGATCCGGGCCGCGGGCTGGGACGAGGCCGACGCCGGGTGTGTCGAGCGGTCCAGTTTCTCGATGGAGGGTGCGCGGGTCGCCGCGACGAAACTGGTCGAGCGCGGCGTGACCGGCATCATCTGCGCCAGCGACGTACTGGCGTTGGGCACGATCCGGGCGGCCCGGCGGTTGGGGCGTTCGGTGCCGACCGACGTGTCGGTGGTGGGCTTCGACGACTCCGCGTTCATGACCTGCACCGACCCGCCGCTGACCACGGTGCGGCAGCCGATCGAGACGATGGGTCAGGCTGCCGTGGACCTGCTTGTCACCCAGATCGAGGGGGTCGGAGTGCTGCACGACGAGTTGCTGTTCGAGCCCGAGTTGGTGGTCCGCGGCTCGACCGCTCCCGCCCCTGGTCGCTAGGGACCGCCCCAAACAAGCCTTCCGGCCGTCGACCGCCCACCCGGTCGACGGCCGTTCTGCGTCCCCCACCCCCACGCCACGTCGATCATGGAGTTGTGGTGGGTGGCATAACGCCCGTAAACCCCTGAATCAGGCACCACAACTCCATGATCGACGCGCTCGGGCGAGGCTTGCGGCATCGACCTGCGCGGATGGGACTTCATAACGGTACAAAGACCGGTTTATCCGGGCGGTTCCACGTGGTTGCAAAGATCTGTCGTGATTGCGTCGTGTCTTTTCGATACGGGGTCGATACCTTGCCGAGATGAGTCCTCCTCGCTACAGTGACTCCACTCACACCTGGCTCCGACGCAGCTACTGGGCGTCAGGTCGTATCACCGCAGATCAGCGAAGGTCATTGGAGTCACCCGTTCCCGAAGGGATGGACAGATGTCCGTACCGCAATACCGAAAGGCTGCGGCGGTCGCGCTCGTGGCCGGCCTGGGGCTCAGCCTCACGGCGTGCTCCACGAAGAGCGACGACAAGGACACGACCGCCGGCGGCAAGGTCACCATCACCGTCGACTGCCAGCCGGTCGGTGCGCAGAAAGAGCTGCTGAAGAACTGGAACGACGACGTCGCCGAGTTCCAGCGGCAGAACCCGGACATCGACATCAAGAGCGTCAGCGTCGGCGAGCAGTGCAACAACCCGCCGGACTTCACCGCCCGTCTGGCCGGCGGCACCGTGACCGACGTGTTCTACGGCTACATGACCGACCTCCAGCAGGTGCTGGACTCCGGCCAGGCGATGGACATCACCCAGTACGCCAACAAGGACACGATCCCCACCTGGGACAGCGTCGACCCGGCGCTCAAGGAGGTCTTCACCGACGGCGGCAAGCTCTACGCCGTACCGGTCAAGAACTATTCGATGGGCCTGGTCTACAACAAGGTCCTGTTCCAGCGGGCCGGGCTCGACCCCAACAACCCGCCCAAGACCTGGGCCGACGTCCGGGCCGCCGCCAAGAAGATCTCCGCCCTCGGCAACGGCATCGCCGGCTACTCGGAGTACAGCGCCGGAAACACCGGTGGCTGGCACTTCACCTCCCTGCTCTACTCGCAGGGCGGCCGCATGCTCACCGAGGACGGCAAGAAGGCCGACTTCAACAACGCCCAGGGCAAGCAGGTCCTGCAGAACATCAAGGACATGCGGTACGGCGACAACAGCATGGGCTCCCGCCAGCTGCTGCAGTGGGGTGACCTGCTGACGAACGCCGGCGCGGGCAAGGTCGGCATGTTCATCGGCGCGCCGGACGCCACCCAGGCGATCGTCAGCCAGTTCCAGGGCAAGTTCCAGGACTGGGCGATGAGCCCGCTGCCCGGCCAGGACGGCCCGGCGAAGGGGACGCTCGGTGGCGGCGAGGGCTACTTCTTCAAGAAGGACCTGACCCCCGAGCAGGTCAAGGCCGGCATGAAGTGGATCGCTTACCAGAAGCTGACGCCGGGCAAGGGCCAGTTCGACTACGTCCGGGCCAAGCCGCAGAACTACCCGGTGGGTCTGCCCCAGCCGCTGCTCTTCGCCAACGGCAGTGAGACGCAGAAGCAGGAACTGGAACTGCGCAAGGCCAACGCGAACCTCGACACCGCGAACTTCGCGCTCTTCGAGGCCACCCCGGTCCCGATCAAGGGTGAGCCGCGCAACGCGCAGGCGATCTACGCAGTGCTCGACGCGGCGATGTCCGGTGTGCTGACCAACCCGAACTCGAACATCGACGCGCTGCTCAAGACCGCCGAGGAGAAGGTCAACCAGCTCCTCACCGCGGAGAGCTGACCGAGCGTGTGGGGGCCGGGAACGCCGACCCGGCCCCCACACCACCCGCACCGCATCTCGACGTCACTCACTCACCCAGGAGTTGCCTTGGCGATCACCGTCGTCCCGGAGACCCCCAGGAAACCGGGCCGCCCGCCGTCCGCGTACCCGGCCGGGGCGCAGCGCACGAGCCTCGGCCGCAAGGTACGGGACAATCTCACCGGGCACGCGTTCCTGATCGGCGCGGTGCTCTGCTTCGTCGTCTTCTCCTGGTACCCGATGGTCCGCGGCATCGTGATGAGCTTCCAGCGCACCCGTCGTGGTGAGACCACCTGGGTGGGTTGGGACAACTACTCCCGCATCATCGCCGACCCGAGCTTCTGGACGGCCTGGCAGAACACCTTCTACTTCACGGTGCTCGCGCTCGGCCTCGGATACGTGGTGCCGTTCTTCGTGGCGATCCTGCTCAACGAGTTCCGGCACGCCAAGGGGTACCTGCGGATCCTGGTGTACCTGCCGGTGATGCTGCCGCCGGCCTCGGCGCTGTTCCTGTTCAAGTTCTACGCGTACGACCCCAGCGAGGCCGGGCTGTTCAACGCGATCCTCACGGCGCTGCACCTGCCCACCTCGCAGTGGATGCAGTCGCCGGAGATGACGATGCCGGCCATGGTGGTCGCGTCGACCTGGATGAGCATGGGCGGCGCGGTGCTGATCTACCTGGCGTCGTTGCAGAACATCCCCGGCGAGCTGTACGAGGCGGCCGAGCTCGACGGCGCCGGGATCTGGCGGCGGATCCGGCACGTGACGATCCCGCAGACCCGGCTGATCCTCGCGCTCATGGCGATGCTGCAGATCGTCGCGACCATGCAGCTCTTCATCGAGCCGCTGATCCTCGCCAACGGCGCGGGCGCGGAGGACTCCGCGACCTCGGTGGCGTACCTCATCTACCAGCACGGGTTCTTCCAGAACGACCTCAACGGCGCCGCCGCGCTGGGCGTGATCATGCTCGTGGTGCTGGCCGGCTTCTCCGCCGTGTACGTGCGGCTGACTGCGAAACAGGACTAGGACGGCGAGGAATGGCACAGGATTCCGGAACCCGGACCCTCATCTCCCAGGCCCAGCTCACCCGGGGCCGCGGCCGGATCATCTACTGGACGCTGCTTGTCGTCGTCGTGGCGGTTTTCACGCTCGTCTTCCTCGGGCCGCTCTACTGGATGGTGACCGGCGCGCTGAAATCCGGCCAGGAGATCGCCCAGACGCCGCCGTCACTGTTCCCGAAGGATCCGCAGCCGCAGAACTACATCGACGCCTGGAACAACCTGGCCCTCGCCAAGCTGCTGTTCAACACCTTCTACTACGCCATCGGCGCGGTGCTGTTCCAGCTCGTCCTCGACAGCGCCGCCGCGTACTCGCTGTCCAAGCTGCGGCCGATCTTCGGCAACGCGATCCTCGCCCTGATGCTGGGGACCCTGATGATCCCGGCGATGGTCCTCATCGTCCCGCAGTACGTGACGGTGCTCGACCTGCCGATCCTGCACATCAACCTGCTGGACTCGCCGTTCGCGATCTGGCTGCCGATGGTCGCGAACGCGTTCAACATCTTCCTCTTGAAGCGGTTCTTCGACTCGATCCCCGAGGAGTTGATGGCCGCGGCCCTGATGGACGGGGCGTCGTCGCTGCGTACCCTCTGGTCGATCATCCTGCCGCTGTCGCGCCCCATCCTCGGCGTCGTCTCGATCTTCGCGGTGACGGCGGTCTGGAAGGACTTCCTCTGGCCGAAGCTGGTCATGCCGTCGCCGGAGACCCGGACGGTGAGCGTCGGCATCTACACCTTCGCCGGTGGCACCCCGATGAACGTGGTGATCGCCGCGTCGGTCATCGCCGCGATCCCGACTGTCATCATCTTTTTGATCTTCCAACGGAACATCATGTCCGGTCTGACCACGGGCAGCATCAAGGGTTAGCCACCACCGCACCCTCCCGCGCGGCGAACAACGACCGTTCGCCCGATACCTACCCAGGTCCGGCGGACCCGCCGACGTACTGACGCAGAAAGCAGGTGCTCGTGTCCACAGCTGACAGAAGTCCGTGGTGGCGTGGAGCCGTGATCTACCAGGTGTATCCCCGGAGCTTCGCCGACGGTAACGGTGACGGCATCGGTGACATCGCCGGCATTCGATCCCGGTTGAACCACCTGTCCGCGCTCGGCGTCGACGCGATCTGGTTCAGCCCCTGGTATCCGTCGCCGATGGCCGACGCCGGCTACGACGTGTCCGACTACCGGGACATCGACCCGGTCTTCGGCACCCTCGCCGAGGCGGAGGCCCTGATCGCCGAGGCGCACGCGCTGGGCATCCGGACCATCGTCGACGTGGTGCCCAACCACTGCTCCGACGCGCACCCCTGGTTCCAGGCGGCGCTCGCGGGCGGGCCCGACGCACCCGAGCGGGACCTGTTCTGGTTCCGGCCCGGCCGGGGTCCGAACGGCGACCAGCGACCCACCGACTGGGTCGGCGAGTTCGGCGGGCCGACCTGGACGCGCACCACCAACCCGGACGGCACCCCCGGCGACTGGTACCTGCACCTGTTCGCCCCGCAGCAGCCGGACCTCAACTGGGACCACCCCCGGGTGCGGGCGGAGTTCGAGGACATCCTGCGGTTCTGGTTCGACCGGGGAGTGGACGGCATCCGGATCGACTCGGCCGGGCTGCTGGTCAAGGACGCGACGCTGCCCGAGGTCCAGCCCGACCAACCGCACCCGTTCCACGACCTCGACGGGGTGCACGACGTCTACCGCGGCTGGCGACGGGTCGCCGACGAGTACGCCGACCGGGCGCTTATCGGTGAGGTGTGGCTGCCGGACCGGCAACGGTTCGCCAACTACCTGCGCCCGGACGAGCTGCACGCCGCGTTCAACTTCGACTTCCTCGGCTGCGCCTGGGACGCTTCCGCGTTGCGCGAGAGCATCGACGGGACGCTGAGCGCGCACGCGCCGGTGAACGCGCCGGCCACCTGGGTGCTTTCCAACCACGACGTCACCCGGCACGTCACCCGCTACGGTCGGGCCGACACCAGGTTCAGTTTCGCGGCCAAGCGCGAGGGCATCCCCACCGACCTGGAGCTGGGCACCCGCCGAGCCCGGGCCGCCGCACTGCTGTCGCTGTCGCTGCCCGGCGCCGCCTACGTCTACCAGGGCGAGGAGCTGGGCCTCTACGAGGTCGAGGACATTCCGTACGCGCTGCGCCAGGACCCGATGTGGGAGCGGTCCGGCCGGGTCGACCCGGGCCGGGACGGCTGCCGCGTACCGCTGCCGTGGGCTGGTGACGAGCCACCGTTCGAGTTCAGTCCGCCCGGTGCCGCGGCGCCCTGGCTGCCGCAGCCGGCCGACTGGAAGGACCGGACGGCGAGCGCACAGACCGGAGACTCGGCCTCGATGCTCGAGCTGTACCGGGCGGCGATCCAGGCTCGGCGGGCCGACCCGGCGCTTGGCGACGGGGAACTCACTTGGCTGCCCGCCCCGGACGGGGTGCTCGCCTTCAGTCGTGGCGGCGGCTTCAGCTGCCTGGTCAACCTCTCCGACGCGCCGGTGCCGATGCCAGCCGAGGGGGAGTTGTTGCTGGCCAGCGGGCCGCTCGACGACGGGTTACTGCCGTCCGACACCGCAGTCTGGCTGCGGACCGCGAAGGCGGCTGACCAGACCTGACACCGCTCGCCGTGGTGCCGGCGGCCTGTCCCGGCCGCCGGCACCACCCCACCCGAACGGAAGGAGGAACGAGGGGGGACGCGCCGCACCGACACGGGGGGATCTGGCCTGCCTGACGAAAGGGAGAGCGCAGCTCATGGCCAACCACACCACCACCGGCACCCCGCACCACCTTCGACACCCGACCCGGGCAGGGTTGGCCGCCATCGCTGCCACCCTGCTCGCCGCCACCTCGGTGACCGTCCTCGCGATCACCGGCACCGCGACTCCGGCCTCGGCGGCCGGGTTGTCCCCCTTCGACATTTCCGGCCGGGGCGCCACCGTCCCGTTCGTCGAGCAGGAGGCGGAGGAGGCCGCCCACAACGGCTCGAAGATCGGCCCCGACCGGCGTTACGGCACGCTGCCGTCCGAGGCGTCCGGCCGGGAAGCGGTCACCCTCGACAGCGTCGGTGAGTACGTCGAGTTCACCCTCACCGCGCCGGCCAACGCTGTCACCTTCCGGTACAGCCTGCCGGACAGCTCGGCCGGCACCGGCCGGGACGCCACAATCGACCTGCGGGCCAACGGGTCGCTGCTGAAGTCGGTCCCGGTGACGTCGAGGTACGGCTGGTACTACGGCGGATACCCGTTCAACAACAACCCGGGCGACACCAACCCGCACCACTTCTACGACGAGACCCGGGCGATGTTCGGCAGCACCCAGCCGGCCGGCACGAAGATCCGGTTCCAGGTCTCCTCGACGGCCCAGTCGCCCTCGTTCACCATCGACCTGGCCGACTTCGAGCTGGTCGCCCCGGCGATCACGAAGCCCTCCGGTGTCATCGACGTGGTCACCGACTTCGGCGCCGACCCGAGCGGCGCGACCGACTCGACGGCGAAGTTCCAGGCGGCTGTCGACGCCGGAAAGGCCCAGGGCCGGGCCGTCTGGATCCCGACCGGCACGTTCACCCTCTGGGACCACGTGGTGGTCGACGGGGTGACAGTGCGTGGCGCGGGCCCGTGGTATTCGGTGCTCGGCGGGCGGCACCCCACCGACCGCAAGCGGGCCGCCGGCATCTACGGCAAGTACGTCCCCGGCGGCGGGTACACGGGGGAGATCCGGTCGCACGAGGCCGGCGGACCGAGCCGCAACGTCACACTGCGGGACTTCGCCATCATCGGCGACATCCGCGAGCGGGTGGACGAGGACCAGGTGAACGCCCTGGGCGGGGCGATGACCAACTCGGTGGTCGACAACCTGTGGCTGGAGAACACCAAGGTCGGGGCGTGGATGGACGGCCCGATGGACAACTTCACCATCCGCAACAGCCGGATCCTGGACCAGACCGCCGACGGGGTGAACTTCCACACCGGGGTGACCAACTCGACTGTGACGAACACGTTCGTCCGCAACACCGGCGACGACGCGTTGGCGATGTGGGCGCAGAGCGTGCCGAACGTCAACAACTCCTTCACCCACAACACCATCGGCGTGACCCTGCTGGCGAACCACCTGGTCAGCTACGGCGGTCGGGACATCAAGATCACCGACAATGTGACTGCCGACTCGCTCACCAACGGCGGCGGCATCCACGTCGCGAACCGCTACCCGGGGGTGCAGGGCGACACCGCGGTCCGGGGCACCTGGACGATCGCCCGGAACACGTTGATCCGCAACGGCAACTCGGACTACAACTGGAACTTCGGCGTCGGGGCGATCTGGTTCTCCGCCCTGAACGAGGCGTTCCAGCAGGCCACCATCAACATCACCGACACCGACATCCTGGACAGCTCGTACGCGGCGCTGCACTGGATCGAGGGCCAGACCAGCGGCATCAATCTCACAAACGTGCGGATCGACGGCGCCGGCACGTACGCGCTCCAGGTGCAGGCGCCCAGCCAGGTGTCCTTCACCAACGTGCGGGCCACCAACATCGCGCAGAGCAACCCGATGCACAACTGTGTGGGCAGTGGCTTCCAGATCACCCAGGGCAGCGGCAACTCCGGCTGGTACACGTCTACCCCGTACTGCGGACCGTGGCCCGAGCCGCAGTGGGGTGGCGGCCCCAGCACCCCACCGACCACCGGCCCCACCACCCCGCCGCCCACCACCGCACCCCCGACCACGCCGCCCCCGACCACGCCGCCGCCCACCGGCGGGAACCTGGCGCTGAACCGGTCGACGACCGCGACAAGCACCAACCAGAACTACTCGGCGGGCAACGCGGTGGACGGCAACGCGGGCAGCTACTGGGAGAGCGCCAACAACGCCTTCCCGCAGTCGATCACCGTCGACCTGGGCGCGTCCCGATCGGTCGACCGGGTGGTGCTCAAGCTGCCGAGTGGTTGGGAGCAGCGCACCCAGACGGTGTCGGTGCTCGGCTCCACCGACGGCTCGTCGTACAGCACGCTTGCGTCGTCCGCCGGTCGGGTCTTCAGCCCCGGCAGCGGCAACGCCGTGTCGATCGGGTTGCCCACCGGTGACCGCCGCTACGTCCGGGTCACCGTCACCGCCAACACCGGCTGGCCGGCCGCGCAGCTCAGCGAGGTCGAGGTGTACGGCGGCACGCAGACCACCCCGCCGCCCACCACCCCACCCCCGACCACCCCGCCGCCCAGCGGCAACCTGGCGGCCGGGCGGTCGATCACCGAGACCAGCCACTCCGATGTGTACGCCGCCCCCAACGCGGTGGACGGCAACCCGAACACCTACTGGGAGAGCGCCAACAACGCATTCCCGCAGTCGCTGACTGTGGACCTGGGCACCACCCGTTCGGTCTCCCGGGTCGTCCTGAAGCTCCCACCGTCGTCGGCCTGGCAGACGCGTACCCAGACGCTCGCGGTGCTCGGCTCCACGAACGGCTCGTCGTTCAGCACCCTGAAGGCGTCCGCCGGCTACACCTTCAACCCGGCCAGCGGCAACACGGTCACGGTGACCTTCACGGCGACCAGCCAGCGGTACCTGCGGCTGACAGTCACCGGCAACACCGGCTGGCCGGCCGGTCAGCTCAGCGAGTTCGAGGTCTACTCCAGCTAGGCCGACGGCCCCCGCCGAGCAGGGCGGGGGCCACCGGTCGGAGGCCCGGCGCAGCGCGGCGCCGGCCCGCCCGCACCCGTCCCGCACCGCACCGTCCCCCACCTGTCGCGGCACGACGGGCGTACCCCTGCACCCGTCGCCGGGCAACGCACCCCACACCACAGCCGAAAGAGGTGTAGCCACCCATGTCCAGAAACGGCACCACCCGAGGCACCCCGCGTGCCAGCTCGCCCGGTTCCGTCCCCCGAACCGACCGAGCCCACCGCGCCCACCGCGCCCACCGGTCCGGCCGACTGCCGGCCCGGCGGCTGCTCGCCGGGGCGCTCGCCGGACTGCTCCTCGCCGCCGTCCCCGCCGTCACCCCCGCGACCGCGGCCCCGGCGGCGACGCCCGCCTCCGCCCCGGCGGGCTCCGCCCGCGCGGCCCTGCTCGCCGGGCTCTCGGCCACCATGACCGCCAGCAGTTACAACCAGAACTACGTGGCCGGCAACGCCAACGACGGCAACGCGTCGACCTACTGGGAGAGCGCCAACAACGCGTTCCCGCAGTGGATCCAGGCGGACCTGGGCGCCACTGTCAGCGTCGACCGGCTGGTGCTCAAGCTGCCCCCGTCGTCGGACTGGCAGACCCGCACCCAGACCCTGTCGGTGCTGGGCTCCACCAACGGCTCGACGTTCAGCACGCTGAAGGCGTCCGCCGGCTACACCTTCAACCCGAGCAGCGGCAACACCGCGACGGTCAGCTTCACCGCCGCCAGCACGCGTTACGTGCGCGTGCAGGTCACCGGCAACACCGGCTGGCCGGCGGCGCAGCTCTCCGAGGTCGAGGTGTACGGCGCCACCGGCAGCACCGACACCCAGGCGCCGAGCGCCCCCGGCAACCTGGCGTACACCCAGCCCGCCAGCGGGCAGATCCGGCTCACCTGGTCGGCGTCCACCGACAACGTCGGGGTGACCGGCTACGACGTGTACGCGGGCGGCGCGCTGCGCGGCAGCGTCGGCGGCTCGACGCTCACCTACACCGACAGCCAGGCGGACACCGCCACGGTCTCGTACTACGTGCGGGCCAGGGACGCGGCCGGCAACCAGTCGGCGAACAGCAACACGGTGACCCGGACCGGCACCGGTAACCCACCCACCGGGAGCAACCTGGCGGTCGGCAAGCCGATCACCGCCTCCGGGTTCGTGCACACGTTCGTGGCCACCAACGCCAACGACAACAACGTGGCCACCTACTGGGAGGGCAACGGCAACCCGAGCACGCTCACCGTGCAGCTCGGCGCGAACGCCAGCCTCAGCCAGGTCGTGCTGAAACTGAACCCGGACTCGGCCTGGGGCACGCGTACCCAGAACATCACAGTCCTCGGTCGGGACCAGGGCTCGTCGACGTTCACCACAGTGGTGGGCGCGGCGAACTACACCTTCAACCCGGCCAGCGGCAACACGGTGACCATCCCGGTCAGCGGCGCGGCAGCCGACGTGCGGCTCTCGATCGCCTCGAACACCGGTGCACCGGCCGGGCAGGTGGCCGAGTTCCAGGTCTTCGGCACCCCCGCGCCGAACCCGGACCTCACCGTGACCGGCATGTCGTTCAGCCCGTCCGCGCCCGTGGAGACCAGCACCATCACGCTCTCCGCGACGGTGCGCAACGCCGGCTCGGCGGCCTCCGCCGCGACCAACGTCAACTTCTACCTGGGCTCCACCCGCGTCGGCACCGCCTCGGTCGGCAGCCTCGCGGCCGGCGCGTCGACCACCGTCAGCGCCGGCATCGGCACCCGCGACTCGGGTAGCTACCCGCTCAGCGCGAAGGTCGACGAGTCGAACACCGTCGTCGAGCAGGACGACACAAACAACAGCTACTCCAACCCCAGCCCACTGGTGGTGGGCGCGGTGGCCAGCTCCGACCTGGTCGCCTCGGCTGTCGACTGGTCGCCGGGCAACCCGCCGCCGGGCAGCACAGTCACCTTCTCGGTGTCGATCCGCAACGCCGGCAACCAGGCGTCCGCGTCCGGTGCGCACGGCATCACCCTTACCGTGCTCAACGAGTCCGGCACCGCCGTGCGTACCCTGACTGGCTCGTACTCCGGCGTGATCAACGCCGGTGCGACTGTCGGCCCGATCAACCTGGGCACCTGGACCGCCGCGAACGGCAAGTACACAGTCCGGGTGGTGCTCGCAGTGGACGGCAACGAGCTGCCGGTCAAGCAGACCAACAACACAAGCGACCGGCCGCTCTTCGTGGGGCGCGGCGCGAATCTGGGCTACGACATGTACGAGGCCGAGGACGGCACCACCGGCGGCGGCGCGGGGCAGGTCGGCCCGAACCGGGAGATCGGCAACCTCGGCGGTGAGGCGTCCGGCCGTCGTGCGGTGACCCTGAACAGCACCGGCGCGTACGTCGAGTGGACCACCCGGGCGGCCACGAACACGCTCGTCACCCGCTTCTCCATCCCCGACTCGGCAGGCGGCGGGGGCATCGACTCGACGCTGAACATCTACGTCAACGGCACCTTGCACAAGCCGATCAACCTGACCTCCAAGCACATCTGGCTCTACGGCGCGGAGGCCAGCCCGAGTGACTCGCCGAGTGCCGGTCCGCCTCGCCACCTGTACGACGAGGCGAACGTGATGCTGAACTCGACGATCCCGGCCGGCAGCAGGATCCGCCTCCAGAAGGACCCGGCCAACACCACCACGTACGCGATCGACTTCATCAACCTGGAGCTTGTCGCGCCGCGAGCCAACCCGGACCCGACCCGTTACCGGGTGCCGTCCGGCTTCAGCCACCAGGACGTGCAGAACGCGCTGGACGCGGTGCGGATGGACACCACAGGCAACCTGATCGGCGTCTACCTGCCGGCCGGCACGTACGAGACCGCGCAGAAGTTCCAGGTGTACGGCAAGCCGATAACCGTGACGGGCGCGGGTATGTGGTACACCCGCTTCCAGACACCGACCGGTCAGCAGAACACCGACGCGGGCTTCCGGGTGGAGTCCTCGGCCAGCGGCTCGTCCTTCTCCCACCTGGCCTTCTTCGGCAACTACACGAACCGGATCGACGGGCCGGGCAAGGTCTGGGGTGAGCTGAAGGACGTCGACAACATGACGCTGGACAGCGTCTGGGTCGAGCACACCGTCTGCGCGTACTGGGGGGTGAGCGTCAGCGGGCTGACCATCAAGAACAGCCGCTTCCGGGACACCTTCGCCGACGGGGTGAACCTGACAAACGGCAGCACCAACAACCTGATCACCAACACCGAGGGCCGGTCGAACGGTGACGACGCGTTCGCCCTCTTCTCGGCCACCGACCAGGGCGCGTCGACAGGCAACAACGGCAACGTGTTCGAGAACCTCACCGCCACGCTCACCTGGCGGGCGGCCGGGCTGGCGGTGTACGGGGGCTACAACAACATCTTCCGCAACCTCTACATCGCGGACATGTTGACGTACTCCGGCATCACCATCAGCTCGCTGGACTTCGGCTACCCGTTCATCGGGTTCGGGGCCAGCCCACCGACCCAGTTCCAGAACATCTCGCTGATCCGGGCGGGTGGGCACTTCTGGGGATCGCAGACCTTCCCCGCGATTTGGGTCTTCTCCGCGTCCAAGGAGTTCCGCGGCATCCGGGTGTCCGACGTGGACATCGTCGATCCGACGTACTCGGGAATCATGTTCCAGACCAAGTACAACGGCTCGCAGCCGGAGAACCCGATCACCGACACCGTCTTCACGAACATCTCGATCAGCGGTGCCCGCAAGAGCGGTGACGCGTTCGACGCCAAGTCGGGCTTCGCGGTCTGGGCCAACGAGATGCCCGAACCCGGTCAGGGCCCGGCGGTCGGCTCGGTCACCTTCAACAACCTGCGGCTGACGAACAACGCGGTGGACATCCGCAACACCACGACGACCTTCACCATCAACCGCAACTGAGCCGACCCGCACCGGATGCCGCCGGGAGGTGCACTCCTCCCGGCGGCATCGTGCCGTGCCGTCCCTCGCCAGCCACGAACCGGGCCGCGCCGGCAGCCGCATCCGTGGCGAGCGAAGCCATCCCGTACGCCAACTCGGTAGCCAGCGCCTCCGGCTCGCCGCGACCACCGCCCGCCAGCACCGAGGCCCTGTCGTTGCGCAGGCAGGTCTGCGGGTGCCGGGCGATCGTCGCCGCCAACTCCTCGGCGGCGGACCGCGCCTGGCCGGGCGGCACCAACCGATTGACCAACCCCATCGAGTACGCCTCCTCGGCCGGCACCGGACGGCCAGTGAGGATCAGATCCATCGCCCGGCTCTCGCCGATCAGCCGGGGTAACCGCACTGTGCCACCGTCGATGAGCGGCACCCCCCAGCGGCGGCAGAACACCCCGAGCGTCGCGTCGGACTCGGCGACCCGCAGGTCGCACCAGAGCGCCAACTCGAGCCCACCCGCCACCGCGTACCCGGAGATCGCCGCGATCACGGGTTTGCTGAGCGTCATCCGGGTCGGGCCCATCGGGCCGTCCCCCTCCGGCTCGACCCGGTTGCCGCTCGGCGTGCCGAGGGCCTTGAGGTCGGCTCCGGCGCAGAACGTGCCACCGGCCCCCCAGAGCACCGCCACCGCCGCGTCCCGGTCGGCGTCGAAGGCTCGGAAGGCGTCCGCGAGTGCCCGGGCCGTCGGCCCGTCGACGGCGTTGCGAGCGGCGACCCGATCCAGCACGACAGTGGTCACCGGACCGGCCCGCTCCACCCGCACACCCATCGACCCAGCATGCCCGCCGCACCTCCCACCCACAATCCCGGTCGATCTTGGGTCGTCTGTGGCGGTCCGGCCCGGTCTGGGCGGTTCGGTGCAGGCGGCAACCGCGAGATCGCGCTCGGTGACGAATTTGTCGCCGGAGACCGGTTTGCGGCGCCCTCCGCCGGGAAGTCGGTACTCGTGCGAGCACTTTTGACGAAAGTTGAGCAGGCGTCCCAGCTGGACCGGACCGGTGACCGGTTGCAGCGCGTTGTCCTCGGCACGCTGCGTCCGCGGCGGCTGCGGGACCTGCTGCACGGGGTGACCCTCGGGCATCCACTGCACCCGGCGATGGTGCAGGTGCCGGTCGGCGCGTGGATCAGCGCCGCAGTGCTGGACCTCATGTCCGGACAACGTCGACCCGCCACCGTGCTTGTCGGCCTGGGCACCGTCAGCGCGGTGCCGGCAGCGGTAGCCGGGTTGAACGACTGGGCGGCACTCGCCCGGGATCAGCGCCGGGTCGGCCTCGTGCACGCCGCCGCCAACACCGTCGGCCTGACGCTGTACGCCGGCTCGCTGGCCGCCCGGCTGTCCGGTCGGCACGGTGTCGGCCGCGCACTCGGCTTTCTCGGGCTCTCGACGGTGAGCCTCGGGGCGTACATCGGGGGTCACCTCGCGTACAAGCAGGGGGCGCAGGTCAACCAGAGCGTCTCCGAGCTGCACCGGATGACCGACGGCTGGCACTCGCTCGCCGACATGGCGACGCTGCCGCAGCGCACCCTGATCACCAAAGAGGTGGACGACGACATCTCGGTGATCCTCTACCGGCACGGTGACGAGGTGACAGTGATGTTGGAGCGTTGCCCGCACCAGAGCGGGCCGCTCGGCGAGGGCGAGGTGCAGGAGATCGACGGCCACGCCTGCGTGGTCTGCCCGTGGCACGGCAGCGCGTTCCGGCTCAACGGCGGCGAGGTCGTGCAGGGGCCCTCCGGCAACGACCAGCAGATCCTGCCCACCCGGATCCAGAACGGCGTACTCCAGACCCGCCTGCCCTGATCCCCGCCGGGCTTCCGCCCGGAGGTGGACCCGCACCGGGTGCCAGCTTGCCGCCGGGCGACGGCCCGGGCGGCACGCCTCAGCTACGTCGGTGTCGGCCGACCGACGGTCCGTCCCCTACGGAGTCCAGGCCGTGCCCGCCGTCGAGCAGGCCGCCTCCGGCGCCGTCGTCCACCCAACCCTCGTCAGCCCAACCGTCGCCCCCACCCGAAGCCGGTGCACCGGCGGGCGCCGCCAACCGGGGAGCCGCTCCGGCGGTGGCCGGGCGGCGGCGCAGCCCCAGGACCGCGCCGATCTGAGCGCCGACAATGCTCGCCACGGCCAGCACGGCCGAGACGGCGAGCGGTCGGTTCACCCGGTCCTCGACGCTGGCTCGGGAGGCGCCGACGGTCATCGTCGGCGGCTGACCCGTCGAACCCGTACCGCTCGGTGGTGGTGGGGCTGGCCGCTCCGGTGCGCTCTGTTCGGGTGCCGGTCGGGGCGCTGGCGGCTTCGGTGCCGCGGGCCGGCCGACGAGCCGTCCGGTGGCGTGCTGCCGGGTGCCCTGGTCGGCGGCCTCCGCGGGCAGGCGGAGCAGCTGACCGGGGCGGATGCGGTCCGGGTCGTCGAGCTTGTTCAGTTTGGCGAGCTGTCGGTAGTCGTCGAACTGGTCCAGGTAACGCTCGGCCACCTCGCCGAGGTAGTCGCCCCGCGCCACCCGGTACACCGGCACGGCACCGTCGTGGGCTGTCGATCCACCGGGTGCGGCGAGCCCTGTCTCGACCCGGCCGATGGGCCCGGTCCGCGCCATCGGGGCTGCCGTGTCGGGCGTCGCGCCCACCCGGGGCGGCGTGGCCAGGGTGGCGGTGGCCGGTGCGTTCGGGCTCGCGTACGCCGAGGGGCCGTAGACCGCCGCGGCGCTGGCGGCGGCCGGGCTGGCGGCGAGGATCAGCGCGACCGAGCCGACCAGCGCGGCGGCGGCCTTCTGCTGGCGACCCATCCCGGGCAGCTTCGGCGCCGGGCGGCGCAGGCTCTGCGCCCCCAACTCGACGAGGACGGAGAAGGCGAACGTGGCCCAGCCGAACCAGCCGGCCACCGCCAGGGCCCGCAGGAAGAGCTGGCCGTCGTCCCGGCTGGTCAGCGCGGTGCCGATCTCGGCGAGGGTGGGCAGGTGATCAGGCAGGGGATTGCCAGCGAACGCCAGCAACGCGATCGGTGCCCCCAACAACAGCGCGCACAGCACGACCAGCGCGCCGAGGCCGGTGAGGACGCGTCCGGTCCGCCGTACGACGGACCCAGCCGATACGGGCATGGCTGCCTTCCCTTCCTACGGTGCTGCTGCGGTGATGGCCCGCGCGGTCGCATCGCCGGTGACGGTGACCGTCTTTTCCTGGACGAAGAGTCCGAGCATCGTGCGGTTGTAGGTGATCGTGACGGTGACCCGGATCTGGGTCTCCCCGGCGATCTCGGGGAAGCTCACCGTGTGGCCGCTGGTGCCCGCGGCGGCGGCCAGGTAGTTGGCGACGGCCACGCGCGCCTCGCCCTCGTCGATCCGGGTCGGTCGGCCGTCGATCGCGGCTGCCCGGTCGATGGCCTGACCGCCGGCCCGGGCAGCCTCGGCGGCCAGGTTCTCGGCGCGTTGCAGGGTGCGTAGCTGGCCGGCGCCGTCGTAGGAGAGACCCACGATGGCCAGTACGCCGATCATCGTCACCGCCAGGAAGATGCTCACCCGGCCGTGTTCGCCCGAGTGGGTGCGCCGGGCCGACGCGGCGGTCATTGTCGACCCCGGTAACGGTCGAGTGGCGAGGTGAAGGTCGCGCTGATCTGCCGCTGGTCCGGCATCCCGGGCAGGATGTCGAGCGTGATGTCCTGGAACGACACCAGGCAGACGAGCGTCACTGTGACAGTCGCGTCCGTACCGATGGTGCTGCTGAAGGCGTCATCGAAGTCGGTAGGGGCGCCGCCCACGGTGGCGGTCAACTCCGGGTCCAGGTCGTTGGCGCAGGCCAACCCGTGCCAGTCCAGCTGATCCTGGATGGCCTCCCGCGCGGCTTCCCGGGCCGTGACGGAGTCCCGGGAGATCGACGCGGCGCGGGCGGCGTCGTGCGCCGCGGCCTCGATCGCCTCCGCCGCCACCGCGGTCCGCCCGACGACGCCGGCCAGCACCATGAGCGCGATGAACGCCGGGGCGAGCACCGCCACCTCGATGGAGACCGAGCCCCTTTCGCCGGTGCGGCTCATGGTTCGGTCACCCTCTCCACCGTCCCGTGGGCGGTCTGCTGCACCGCGAAGTCCACGCCCGGCACCACCGACAGGGACCGTCCGCTCACCGTGCAGGTGACCTCGGCGTCGTCGATGATCACGCAGGTCGGGCCGGGCGTGTCCCAGCCCACCAGCCAGCCGCCGGCGGCCTGGAGGAACCGGGTGGCGCTGTCCACGCCGGCGCCATTCGCCGCCTGGTAGGACCGCTGGGCGTTGACCCCGCTCTGCGCGGCGTTCAACGCGGTCGAGCGGGCGAGGAAGACGGCCGCGATCTGGATCGAGGCGAAGAGCAGCACCAGGATCAGCGGCATCATCACGGCCAGCTCCACCGGGTTGGCACCCCGCTCCCGGTCGCCGGCCGCGAGGCGGCGCCGGGCGGCGCTGACCGCCCGGCACCACCTCGAGAACGCGGCTCGGCACATCGCGGCTACTCCGGCACCTCGTAGCCCGGGATGTTGTCCATCCAGTCCTGAGCCTTGGTCAGGGCCAGCGCGGTGACGGCCATGGCAACGGCGACCAGGCCGGCGATGATCACCGCTGTGGGCACCGGGCTGTCGCCGCGTTCGCCGTCGCGGCGCAGCTCTGCCAGGCGCGTCGTCAACACGACGTGCAGGTAGCTGAGGATGGGCATGGCGTCTCCTTCGGGTGGACGGGGGTCAGAGCCGGGCGACGAACGGGTAGAGGACGAAGCCGAGCAGCACGAAGACGAGCAGCGAGCCGGGGATGTCGAGTCGGCTGGTGACCCCCTCGGCGCGGGCGAGGTTGTCGGTGCGGATCTGGTCGCGCAGCGAGTCGGCCCGGCTGCGCAGCGTCTCGTGCACCTGCGCACCCTCGCTGCCGGAGGAGCGCATGATCGCGCCGACGTCCCCCAGCTCCGGAATGCCGATCTTGTCGGCGAGGTCGCGCAGCTCGTCCCAGGGCGCGTGCATCTGCATCTGGGCGATCCGCAGCGACTCCTGGAGCCGGTCGAACACCCAGCCGTCGCAGACCGCAGCCGCGCGTTCAAGCGACTGCACCGGTCCGTGCGCGGCGCTGAGCTGCAACGCCACCAGGTCGAGGTAGGTGCAGACGGCAGCGCGGAACTCGTCCCGGGCGGCCTCGGCCTTGGTGAGTACGGCCCGGTGTGCCAGCAGGGCGCCCAGCAGCGCCAGGCCGAGGCTGCCGAGCACCGGTACGACGAGGGGAATCGAGACGCCGAGCACAAGCAGCGCCACCCCGAGCACTGTCGGCGTGGCCAGCCCGATCAGTGTGGAGAGCAGCATCGACAGCGCGTACTGCTCGGGGGTCTGGCCGATCAGGGCGAGCTGCCGGTGCGGTGGCCGCAACCAGCGGGACAGCCCGGTGAGCGAGTCCAATCGTCGGGAGGCGGGAGTGGCGACCCGGCCGGTGCCCGGCGGCTGGTGCAGCCGGCGCAGCGCCGGACCGAGCGCCGGGGTCGCCGGCACCAGTTCCCGGACCACCAGGAAAACGCCGAACCCGACGCCGGCACCACCACAGACCGCCAGGGCGAGCTGCCAGTTCAGCATCATGCGATCACCTCGCTCGGGTCGGCCGCCGGCAGGAACCGGGCCGGTCGCTGCGGCTGGCTCATCGACCGCACCCAGGCCAGCAGGCCGACGAAGGCCGCGCCGAGGGCGGCCATCACCACCTGACCCACAGGCGTGCCGTACGGCCTGATGTACTCGGTGTTGAGCAGGCCGTACGCCAGGGCGGCAAGGGTCATCCCGGTGAGGAAGCGGACCGCGAACCGGGGTTGCGTCCGCTTGGCCTCGATCTCCCGCCGGGTGGCCACCTCCGCGGATGCCGCGCCGGCGATCGAACCGAGCACGTCACCCAGCCGTTCGCCCCGGTCCGAGAGGTGCAGGATCAGCGCGGCGACCACCTGGTCGCAGACCGGGTCGGCGATCTCGTCGGCGAACGCCAGCAGCGCGGAGCGGGCCGTCCAGCCGGCCTGGAGGCGGGCGGCGAGCAGGCGTACCTCCTCCTCGATGCCCGGTGGCACAGTGCCGATCGTGCCGATGATCGACTGTTGGAGGCCCTGCCCGGTGCCGGAGACGTCCTTGAGCCGGCGGGTCCACTCGCCCACCGCCTCGATCCGGGCGATCGCCCGCTGCTCGGCCCGGCCCACCCCGAACAGCCACGGGGTGCCGGGCACCGCCACCGCCACCAGCAGGCCCACCACCGGCAACCCGGTAAGCAGGAACGCCAGCGCGCCGGCGACCAGCGCGGCGACAAGCAGCGCCTGGTAGGCCCGTTGCTCGGCAGGTGTGGCACCCGGCCCGCGCCACAGCCGGCCCAGGCCCGGCCGGCCGCCCGGACGAGGCCCGGGGGGCCGGCGGGTGCCGACAAGCGCGACCACTGCCAACAGCAGGCCGGCCACGCAGGCGGCCCCGGAGACCACCGCGATCAACTCCAGGCTGCTCAGCATCGGGTCACCGCCGGCCGAGTCGGGTCTGTCGGGGCCGGCGCCAGGCACCGGCGCCAGCCTCCACCCACCGGGTCAGCAACCGCGCGTCGTACCCCACCCGCAGCAACTGGTCGCGGACCCGCTCCGGCAGGTGCCGGGGGACCGCCCGACCGTCCGGACCGGGCCCGAAGACGGTGGTGGTGGTGATCCGACCGGCCTCGCCAGCCCCGATCACCTCCTCCACATGGGAGACGAACCGGTGTTTGCGCCCGCCGATCGCTGTCTCGTCCTCGACCGTGACGTAGACGATCAGGTCGAGGGCGTTGCCGGCCATCCGGCGGGCCTGGTCGACTGTCATCTCGCGGCCGTGCGCCAACGCCAGCTCGACGATCCGTTCGCCGACCCCGGCGGCGGTGCGGGCGTGGATTGTGCACATCGAGCCCCGGCTGGTGGTCATCGCCTGGAGCATCGGCACGATCTCCCGGGACCGCACCTCGCCCACGATGATCCGCAACACGCCCATCCGCAGCGACAGGGGAATCAGGTCGGCGATCGTCACCTCACCGGCCGGCCGGCCGTCGAAGCCGCGCTCGCCGTGCCCCTCCCGGGCCTCGAAGCTCATCACCGCCCGGTGCCGCTCCCGGCGGCGGGCCGGCAGCAGTTCGCGGCTCTCCTCCAGCAGCACGTACGGCTCGTCGGGCGGGATCTCGTTCATCAACGCCCGGATGATCGTGGTCTTACCGGCACCGGCCAACCCGGCGACCATGATGTTCAACCCGGCGCGCATCGCCGCGCGCAGGAAGTCGCGCAGCAGCGGGTCGATCATCTCGTCGAGGTCATCCCGGGTGCCCGCGATGTCGTCGAGGCTCACGTCCAGGGTGTTGTGCTTGCGGATCACCGCGTACGGGCGGTGGCTGACCAGGAACACCGCCGCCAGCCGACTGCCGTCGGGCAGTTGCAGGTCGAGGGTCGGCTTCACTGTGGAGAGGGAGCGCTCGGTCGCGCCGGCCCGGCGGGCCGCCGCCTGGAGGATCTCCACCAACTCGGTGTCACTGTCGGCGATCGGTTCGGCCCAGTCCACCCCGCCGCCGTGCCGGGTGATGCGCACCTGGTCGCAGCCGAGGATGTGCACCTCCTCGATTGTGTCGTCGACAAGCAGCGTCTGTAGCCGGCCGAGCCCCACCAGCTCGGCGGTCACCTGGTCGAGCAGCAGCCGCTCCTCGCCGGCGGCCATCGGGGTGCCGGCCCGGCGGACGAAGTCCGCATACTCGGCGACCACCGTGACGGCCAGCCGGGCCCGCTCGGTGTCCTCCTCGTCGACTGTGAACTCCCGGCCGCGCTGCCACAGGGTGAGCCGTTCGGTGAGTTCCCGGCGCAGCTCCCGGACCACCTGGAAATCCATCCGGGGCCGGGGTGCCGATGCCGGCGGCGGGATGGCGGCGGGCCTCTGCTGCGGCATCGGCACGGGCTGGTGCCGGCCGTTCGGCCCGGCCAGCGGCGGCTCGGTGGAGGTCACGCCCGGCGGCTGTTGACGAGGATCCGTCGAGACCGGCTCAAACCGCATCCGGAACCCCCTGCTGCACGGGCCAGGCCAGCCGGGCCTGTCGCCGCTCCAGGAGCGCGCCGATCGGCACCTCCAACGCGGCGGCCGCGCGCATCAGCGGCCGTCCGGTCCGCACGGTCCCGCCCAGGGCGAGCACCCCGGCGGTACGCGGATCGTGGGGCAGCCGTGCGATGACCGGCAGCTTCAGGGCGCGGCTGATCTCGGCTCGCCCGTGTCCGCCGCCGACCAGCAGCAGCCGCAGGGTGCCGGGCGGCACCCGGTGCTCGGCGAAGTCCCGTTCGATCGTCTTGACCGCCGCGCGGGTGCCGGAGAGGTCCGGCAGTTGTGCCCGGGTCACCAGCAGCACCACCGAGGCTGCCCGCAGCACCGGCCACGGTGGCCCGGGGACGTGCAACCGGCCGCAGTCGACAAGGACGTCGTAGCCGGGGGTGCCCCGGTCGAGGGCGTTGAAGTAGTCGGCGAACCGCTGCCAGAGCGGGGTGACGCTGCCACCCTGGGCCGGGTCGACGATGCCGGGCAGCAGCAGTCGTTCCCGACGGGGTGCGTCCAGGTCGACGAGTTGCGTCCAGAAAGCGGTCTCCAGATTGCCGTCGCGCAGCTCCCCGACGGCCAGTTCGCCGATGCCGCGGGGGCCGTCCAACTGGCCGCCGAGGTAGCCGGCGAGGATCGAGCCGCCGGCCGGGTCGCACTCGGCGAGCACCAGCCGTCGGTGCCAGGCGAGGGTGCAGGCCAGCGCGGAGGTCGTGACGCCGGGCGAACCCTTCGCGGAGACCAGCGCGATGATCGCCATGCTCAGGCCGCTTCGGTAAGTACGACGGCGATGCGCGCCTGCGCGGTGAGGGCCACCACCGCGGGCACGTCCCGGGTGGGCAGCGCCAGGTACAGCACCTTGTCGTCGTTGCCCGGGCTGACCATGTCGATCACCGTCGCGGAGAACCTGGTGCCGGCGACGACGGCCGGGTCCCCGGTGTTGCTGCGGTCCGGGGTGCTCACCAGCAGGACCTTGTCCCCGGGGTGCAGTTGACGAGCCGGCACCTGGGCGGTCTTCAGACCGAGCGCGATCTGCTGCTGGTCGGGGCCGAGCAGCGGATTGTCGGTGACCTGCCCCAGGGTGAGCAGGGTGCCCGGGACCAGCGTCACCGCAGCCCGCTTGCCGACCACCTCGTCGAGCCGGCCGGCGGGCACCGGGCGCAGCCCCTGACCGCCGGCGACCTGCACGGTGATCAGGTCGGCGGCGGTGACCTCCCGGCCCACCTCCACCGGCCGGGCGACCGCGAGATAGCTGCCGGTGGCCCGGACCGAGGTGACAGCGAACGCCGCGCCCAGCCCACCGAGGGCGATCAGGAGGACGGCGAGACCGAGCAACCCGGGGCGGACCCGCCGTTGCCGCACCACCTTGGGCGGGCTGACCGGTGCGTCCACCGACCCGGTTCCGTTGTGCGTCACGAGGCTCATCGGGTCACCACCTGGAGTTCGTTGATCCGGATCCGCACGATGCCGCTGTCCCGAGTCACCAGGATCACTCCGCTCTCGCCACCGCCGTTCCAGGTCACCTTCCAGTGGGTGGTGGCGGTGATGTCGTAGGTGCCGGCCTTCTGGTAGCCCTTGTCGTAGCCGCAGTCCGGGGAGGTGCGGCCGGCCAGGTCCTTGTTCGTCGCGACGTACGCGGTGCCGGCGTCGGGGCAGGGCACGTGATCACCGTTGCCCATGTCCCAGACGATCTGGTCGACCTCCGCGGTGATGGAGACGGTCAGCCCCCGCTCGGACGCGCGGGCGGGGATCGGGCCGAAGTACTCGGGGGCCTGCTCGGACCACATCCACACCGGCAGGCCGACCAGGCCGGGGCCGTTGGCCTTGCGGGGTGCGACCGCCAGCGGTGCCGGCTTCAGCGTGATCGTGGCCAGGGCGCGGCGGGCCAACTCCTCCGGGTCGGGCGGCGCGCCGAACCCGGGCGGCGGCTCCCGCAGCACCACAGTGATGTTGCCGACGTCGTCGCCGCCGTTGCAGGTCTGCACGTACCACTGCTTGCCCTCCGGCGCCTCGTCCTGGGGCTCGGCCAGCTCGTAGTAGCAGCCGTCGCTGCTGTTGAACCAGCCCTTGAGGTCGTCGTAGCAGGGGACGGTCCGGCCCTCCCAGCGGCAGCCGCCGCCGCCACTGCCGCCGCCGTCATCGTCACCGCCGCCGTTGTCTCCGCCGCCGCCGGGGCCGCCCGGGTTGCCGGGTTCGTCGTCCCAGACGCTGCAGTCGGGCTGGTCGGGCGGGCAGCTCGCCCCCGGGCCGGCCCGGCCAGCGGCGGCGGCGGCCGGCAGCGTGGTGCCGACCACCAGCAGGAGCGCGACCCCGATCCCGGCGAGTGCGCGCCGACCTGACGAGGCACGGGGGGTACGAGTCGGAGCGCCCTCTCCGGCCCAGGTCAGCACGGCTGTTCCCGGTGCAACGCGCCGGAGTTGATCAGCCAGCGGCCGTCCGGATATCGGGTCGCCGTGGCGGTGGAGAGGTGCCGGCCGCCCCCACTGCCCGGGACCACGCGCTTGTTCTTGGCGTAGACCAACAGGTAGCCGGTCAGGTCCAGGCAGTCCTGGATCTCGACGGTGGCCGGGTTCGCGTCCAGGCTGACGGCGGTCACGGTCGGGTCGGACTTCAACGTCCCGGTACGCACAGCACCGTGCTCCTTAGCGTCGCGAATGGACAATTGCACCCGGGTCAGCAGTGGATCAGCGAGGAACCGGGACAGTTCCGGCGCTTTCGGATCACTGCGTCCACTTGCCGCACGCGAGGCCGCGAGATAACCGGAGTACGCGTCGAGTGCCGCCTTTTCGGCAGCGCGCCGGTCGAGATCAGAGGTCGTCCGTCGGCTGTCGTCCTGGGCTGCCGGCGGCGTGTCGACGACCTCCTGCCCGTTGGCGCAGGCCGCGACCGGCCCGGCCGCCACGACCGCGAGCAGGCAGATCGCCGCTCGTCTGAGCTGCCGTCCGCGCACCGTCGAGCCTCCTCGTGGTCGCCCGGCGAGGTGCTGGAGCACCGCCGTCGGGCATGCGGAAGCGCGTCCGGATCACCACATCCGGAGCCGATCATTGCGCTTGCGCATTCACCGTTACGGATCTTCTACAAATGCAGGGTCCCGTGTCGCTGGATGGTGCAGGTGAGGCTTGCGTCACACCCAAGGGGCGAGCATAGGCTGACGTTCGCCGATACAACAGAGGCAATTCAAGCAAATACGCTGGGTGATGAGAGGTGGTGGTGGCCGGTGTCCGCGTTGCGTCCCGCGCGATGTCGGAGTGGGCGATCGCCGGTGGTCGGGCGGCGTCTGCCCGGCTCGGCCCGACCGGGTGTCGTCGCCGGTCCCGGGAGTGGGACATCGCGCCCCCATCCCGGCATCCCGGCCGGGTCGTCGGCAGGTGGACGACCTGCCCCGCCCGACAGGGCGCCCGGCCCTGGTCCGTTGGCGGGCACCCTCCGGCGGTCCGGCGCGCAGGTCGCTTTCCGCGCCATCCGCTACACCACAGCGACCATTCGGTCACGATCCGTGTTCGCAGTCCGGGGGCACGCCGGGACGCAAGGGTGCTGACATGGCGCTGACCGGCCCACCGGCAGCCGTCCCCGGCCGGGAAAACCCACCCGACCGGAGCCCGCCGCCCCCGCCGTCCGGTGCCGTGACCGAAACCGCAGGTCCGCTGCCACCGCCGGGGCGGCCTGCGCCGCAGGCGCCGCTCGCCACGGGTGTGGCAGGTGTCCGGCTCTCGACAGTGCTCGCTGTCCTCGCGGTCAGTCCGCTGCTGCGAATGGCCGCGCTGCGCTACGCCGTACCTCCGGGTCGACCGGACCGGACCGGCTGCGACGCCTGCGACGCCCCGGTGAGCCTGACCCGGCCCTGGCCCGCGCTGGGTCCGACGGCCCGGTGCGGGCACTGCCGCAGCCGGATCGGCCCACCGCCGGGCACTGTCGAGCTGGCCGGGCTCACCGCTGCGCTGTTGCTGGCCCTGGTCGGCCCGGCGGGCGGCGGGCTGCCGGCGCTGGCCTGGTGGCTCGGCTGGACGATCCCGGCGGTCTTCGTCGACCTGACCGTGCACCGGTTGCCGGATCGGCTCACCCTGCCGGCGGCGGCCGGGACGTGGCTCCTGCTCGGCGTGGCCGCCGGCACCGGCGAGCCGGCGCACCTGTGGACGGCCGCCATCGGCGGCACCGGGCTGGCACTGTTCTTCGCCACCACAACGGTGCTGCTGGGCCGCCGCGGCTTCGGGCTGGGTGACGCCAAGTTGGCGCTCGGTGTGGGCGCGCTGCTCGGCTGGTACGGCTGGCCGGTACTGCTCCTCGGGCTGCTGCTCGCCTTCGGGCTGTCCGCGCTGGTGAGCGTGGGCCTGCTGGCCGCCCGCCGGGTCCGGTGGAGCACGCACCTGCCGTTCGGCCCGTTCCTGCTGCTCGGCACGGTGGGCGCGCTGCTGCTGGCCGGCTGACCGTCGGCTCAGTGGCGGGTACGGCTCGCCAGTTTCGGGAGTTGGCGGTCGGCGCGCTCGGTTCGACGGCGGAGCGCCTCGGCGGCCGGACGGGCCAGCAGCGGCATCGCCACCACGGCGACAAGCGCACCCAACAGCACGCCCGCGATCACGTCGTGCGGGTAGTGCACGCCCACGAAGACCCGGGAGAAGGCGGCAAGCGCGGCAAGCGGCAGCGCGACCAGACCAAGTCGGCGGGAGAGCAGGAGCGTGGTCACCGCCAGCGCGCCGGCGATGGTGGCGTGGTTGCTGGGAAACGAAAAGTCACCCGGCGGCGGACAGGTGCCCGCGATGATCGCCCGGCCGACCGTGCGGCAGGGGCGATCCTCGTCCACCACGGTCTTGAGCCACTCGCTGCCGGCGTACGCCAGCAGGGCTGGCAGCGGCGCGACCAGGGCGAGCGCCCGGTCGTGCGGGCCGCCGGACCGTCGGGTCAGCGCGGCCAGCACCAGCAGCGCGCCGAGCGGCAGGATCACCCCCTCGGTGGCGTGCCCGATGAACCACTGCACCGGCTCGGGGCTGCTGGCGGCGGCGTCGACGACATCGCGGTACCACTCAGCACTGATCTCCGGAACGTCCATGCTGCCGTTGGCGGCCATGCATCACCTCACCTCTCGTTCATACTCCGTTCATCCCGGGGACACCCTAGGAACAGGGCAGCGGGCAACGTAGCTGTCGAAGGTGGGTCGGGCGTCATGACCTTCGTCAAGGACTCGTGCAGCCGGCTCTGCCGGACGGGGACCGCGGCGGCGCGGCTCGGTCAGGTCGGCCCCGGACGGCCGGCCATCCGCTCGCGGACGGCCTCCAGCGCCTCGAAGGCGTACGCCCAGTTGTGGCACTTGAAGCTGCGCAGGCCATCGATCGCGGTGTGGCAGTCGGCGCAGCGGACACCGGCGATGGCAGCGGGGATCTCGGTGTTCACGTACTTGCGCTCACCGAGGATGACCGTGGCGATCATGTCCTTGTCGTGCAGGCCGGAGAGTGCCGACGAGACGATGTCGTACCAGGTGACGCGGCGGCCGCACTTCGGGCAGTCGGGTTCGTCACCGCTCACCCAGAGCGGTGCGCCGATGCTGCGCGCCGGCATCCCGAGCAGCTTCTCCAGCCGCCGGACGTCCGACTCCGGGGTGGTCCAGCGGTGTCGGCCGGGCAGTGCCGCTGGCGAGTCGTACACGGCGCGGAACAGGTCGTGATCGACCTGCACGGTCTCCCGCTGAGCGGTCATCGTCGTCCCCCCTCGTTGAGTCGGTGCCCCCACCGTGGTCAGCGACGACCTTGGGCGCTGCCGGATCAACGACACGGGGGGCCGCCGGGTCGTCGTCGCGGCGGCCTCCGTCGTTGACCCGGTTTCCACCTCCGGTGGCCGGCCCCGGGTGGTACGACGGAGGCGGGCCGCGCGAGCCACCGGGAGGAGCACCGATGGCGAGCAGGCCGGAACGGCTGCTGCGGAGGGAGACCTCACCGCTGAGCGCCTCGTTCCTGGAGCTCTTCTTCGACCTGGCGTTCGTACTGGCCCTCAGTCAGCTCGCGGAGCATCTGCTGCACGACCTCACGGTGGTCGGCGCGTTGCGGACCGCCCTGCTGCTGGCCGGGGTGTGGTGGATCTGGGTCACCACCACCTGGTTCGCCGACTGGTACGACCCGGAGAGCCCGTGGGTCCGATGGCTGCTTGTCGGTGCCGCGCTGGGCAGCCTGCTGGCCGGGGTGGCGATTCCGCAGGCGTTGGACGGGCGGGGTCTGCTCTTCGCTGGCGCGTACGTCCTGGTGCATGTGGCCCGGGGCGTGGTGACCGCGTTCGCGTTGCGCGGTCACCCCCGACAGAAGAGGGCGCTGCGCATCCTCTGCTGGTTCAGCGTCTCCGCCGTACCGTGGCTGCTCGGCGGGTTCCTGCCGCAGTGGCGGGTGCCGCTCTGGCTGTTCGCGCTCGCGCTCGACTTCACCGGCCCACGACTCGGCTGGCCCACTCCTCGGCTCGGCCGGACGACCCGGCAGGAGTTGCACCTCGCTGGCGAACACTTCGCCGAGCGGTACCAGCAAATCATGATCATCGGGCTGGGTGAACTCGTCCTGGTCGCCGGCCTCTCGTACGCCGGCACCCGCCTCGAGCTCTCGCAGACCGCCGCCTTGCTGCTGGTCTTCGCCGCCGCCGTACTCATCGGTCTGCTCTACGTGACGCCCGCCGGTCAGCGCCTGGGCCCGGTCATCGAGCGTGCTGACCCGTCCCGGCTCGGCGTCATCACCGGCTACCTGCACCTCGTGATGATCGCCGGGCTGGTGGTCACCGCCGTCGGCGCCGAACTGAGCATCGCCCACCCCACGAAGACGAGTGACCGGACCGCGGCGATCGTCATCCTGGGTGGTCCGATGCTCTTCCTCCTCGGGCGGATCCTCTTCTCGGTGGCGATCCACCGGCGACTCTCCTGGCCCCGGGTCGCCGCTCTGATCGTGTTGGTCGGTGCGGCGGCGGTGCTGCGGTTGCCGTTGCTGGCGGTGAGCGCGGTCGCCACCGGGGTGGTGCTCGCGGTGGTCGTCCTGGACCACGCAGGGCTCCGCTCCTACCGCCACATCAGAAATCCTGACTAAAGTCAGGCGTATGGACGCCACGCTCATCGCCGCCGTGCGGCGATTCAACCGGACGGTCACCCAACGGGTGGGTGCGCTCGACGACGAGTACATGGCCCAGGGGCGACCCCTCGGGCAGGCGCGTCTGCTCTGGGAGATCGGCCCGGCCGGTGCCGAGGTCGCCGCGCTACGGGCCCGGCTCGGCCTGGACTCCGGCTACCTCAGTCGACTGCTGCGCGCCCTGGAGAACGACGGCCTGGTCACCGTGGGACCGGGCGACCAGGCCGGCGGCGACGCCCGGGTACGCACCGCCACGCTCACCGACGCCGGCCGGATCCAGTGGGCCGATCTCGACAAACGGTCGGACGACCTCGCCACCTCGATCCTCGAACCCCTCACCGAGCACCGTCGGGAACGACTGGTCGCCGCCATGGCCGAGGTCGAACGGCTGCTCATCGGGTCGATGGTCGTCATCGAGGCCTGTCCGCCGAGCGACCCGCGGGCCCGCGCCTGCCTGCGCGCCTACGCCCGGGAGGTCGCCTGTCGGTTCGACGACGGGTTCGACCCGGCACTGAGCAACCCGGTCCCCGACGAGGCTCTCGTCCCGCCGGCCGGCGTGCTCCTGCTCGCCACCCTCAACACCGAGCCGATCGGCTGCGGCGGGGTCAAACTCCACCCGGGCGGCCCCGCCGAGCTCAAACGCGTGTGGGTGGCCGACACCGTGCGCGGGCTCGGCATCGGGCGGCGGCTGCTGGGCGAGCTGGAACGGTACGCCGCCGAGCGGGGCGCGACAGCCGTGCGACTGGACACCAACCGCAACCTCACCGAGGCGATCGCCATGTACCGCGCGTCGGGTTACCGGGAGATCGAGGCGTACAACACCGAGCACTACGCCCACCACTGGTTCGAGAAGCAGCTCCGGCGGGATGCCTATTCCATCAAATCCATTTGATGTATGTTGCTGTCGTGGTGTCGTCGAATCACGCCGTCCCGGCGTTCGTGCGCCTGGCGGCCCATCCACTGCGATGGCGGCTGTTGACCGAGCTCGCCAACAGCGACTATCGGGTCCGCGAGTTGGTGGCGCTGAGCGGTGAGCCGCAGAACCTCGTCTCCTACCATCTGCGGCTGTTGCGGGACGGCGGGCTGGTCACCGCCACGCGCAGCAGCTTCGACGGCCGCGACAGCTATTACCACCTGGAGGTGGACCGCTGCGCGGCGGCGCTTGCCGAATCCGGAGCCGCCCTGCACCCGGCGCTGCGCAGCGACCATGCGCCCCCCAGGTCACCGACCAGCCCCCGGCGCTCGGCCCCCGTCGGCGTGCTGTTCGTCTGCACCGGCAACGGTGCGCGCTCACCGATCGCCGAGGCCCTGCTGAGCCACCGTGCCGGCGGCCGGGTCGAGGTGGTCAGCGCCGGCAGCCGGCCCAAGCCCCGGCTTCATCCCAACGCCGTACGGCTGCTGCGCGACGACTTTGGCATCGACGTCGGCGGCCAGCGCACCCGGCACGTGGACACGGTGACCGGCCGCCGGTTCGATTACGTGATCAGCTTGTGCGACAAGGCCCGCGAGGTCTGCCCGGACTTTCCGGGCCATCCTCGGCGGGTGCACTGGAGCCTGTTCGACCCCGCCACGGCCGGCGACACCGACCAGGCCAGCTACCCCGCCTTTCAGCAGATCGCGGCGGACATCGACACCCGCATCAGGCACCTGCTGCCTGTCCTCGCCGCCGCCCGCCCCTGAAGGAGATTCACCAGTGACAGCACCCGAGCGGTACGCAGGCGTCCGCTATCTCGTCGACGACGTCCAGGCGGCGGTGGACTTCTACACCACGCATCTCGGCTTCACCCTGCAGACAAGCGCCGTGCCCGCCTTCGCGGACGTGGTACGCGGCCCGTTGCGGTTGCTGCTGTCCGGGCCGGCCAGCTCGGGTGCCCGTGCCACCCCCGACGACGCGACCACTGCCGGCCGTAACCGCATCCACCTGATCGTCGACGACCTGGACGCCGAGATCGACCGACTGCGCCGCGCGGGGCTGTCGTTCCGCGGCGACGTGGTCTCTGGTCCCGGCGGTCGCCAGGTCCTGCTCACCGACCCCGCGGGCAACCTCGTCGAACTGTTCCAACCCGCCCACCGGCCCGGCCCAGCCGCGCCGACCGCGCCCTGAGCCGGGGGCGGCGGCCCCGCCACGATCAGGGGACTCGTTGCCGGTGACGCCGTCGGGGTGAGGAAGATTCGTCCTAGACTCGGCGCGTTCCGGCCGTTGAGTCCTGATTTCCGCCAGCGAGTTCGCGTGCGTGCGGGCTGGAAAGCATGGCTGGCCAGCGACCTACGGATCGTCGTGGCGGAGGGTGACGGTGAGCGGTAACAAGCAGAGCGATCTGATGTATCGGCGCCAGTTCGTCAAGCTCTCGGGGGTCGCGGGTGCCACCGGCCTGCTGGGGCTTGCCGGGGCGGATGTCGGGATGGCCGACGGCGGGCAGTCGCCCGCACCCGCTCCGCCCGCCCCGGGCGGGGCCAACTGCCCGACAGAGTCCGCCCTGTGCGGTTTCCGGAACCAGACCGGTGGCAGGTACGACCTCTGGGACCGGGTGCAGGTCTGCCAGGGTACGAGGACCACACCGCCGACCAACTGCCTGACCGTCACGTCCGACTACGTGGTGCTCAACGGCAGACCGCAGAACAACCACAACTTCCTGCTCGTACCGGCCTGCCGGGTGAGTGGCATCGAGTGCCCGTTCATCGCGACAGCCGCCGCGCCCAACTACTGGTTGGACGCGTGGATCAACGCCCAGCCCGGTCAACCCGCACACGTCGTGTACCCGAACATCGGCCTCGGGATCAATTCCGCCACCACCCGTGACCAGGACCAACTACACATCCACCTGGCGGGTATCCACAGTGGCATCCAGACCCAGCTCAACGCCTATGACAGCTCGATCACCAACAACCCGGCAAACTGGCGAAACCAGATCGTCCCCATCTGGGGCCTGACGAGTACGGGAATGCCGGCCCCCCGCTCGTACCGGGTGCTGCACGTCTCGAACCTGAACACCAACCTGTTCATGCTGCTGCGCGACAGCGTGGTACGCCCCACCGGGGCGACCATGGCCGACCAGGCGCTGGCGGTCACTCCCCGCCTGGTCGGCAACGGAGGGTTCTATGTGCTGAACAGCGAACCCGCTCTCCAGACCCCACCCGGTCAGCCCGGCGGCACAGGCACCGTGGACTTTCTGCTCGCGTACACCTGACGTCCTCGGGCCACGTCACCGTCCCGGCGGCCACGATCACCGGTCAGCCCTTCACCGCGCCGGCCGTGAGCCCTTCGGTAAGGAAGCGCTGCCCGAGGGCGTACATGACCACCACCGGGATGCTGACCAGCAGCGAGGCGGCGGCGAGTTGGCCCTGCGGCACCACATCTCCGGCAATCATCGACTGCATGCCGACGGGGAGCGTCTTGTACTCGTCCTTCGTGATGAACACGAACGCGAACAGGAACTCGTTCCAGGCGTTGGTCAGGGTGAAGAGCGCGACCGCCAGCAACCCTGGCTTGGCCAGGGGCAGCACCACCCGGCCGAACGCCTGGAGGCGGGTGCAGCCGTCGACGAGCGCGGCCTCCTCCAGCTCGATGGGGATCGACGAGAAGTAGCCGACAAGCAGCCAGGTGGCGAACGGCAGGGTGAAGGTCGGGTACGTCACCACAAGGGACCACAACGAGTCGGTGAGCCGCGCGCCGATGAGCATCTGGTACAGCGGGATGAACAGCAGCGCGCCCGGCATCACGTAGGTGAGCAGCACCGTGACGGTGAAGCCCTGCGCCCCGCGGAACCGCAGCCGGGCCAGCGCGTAGCCCGCCAGGGCGGCGCACACCAGCGCCACAGCTGTGGACGCCGCCGACACCAGGATGGTGTTGAGATACCAGCGGCCGAACGGCTGGTTGTCGAAGAGGGCACCGAACTGTTCCAGGGTCCACGGCGTCGGCCACAGGTCGTCGGTGCGCATCACGACCTGGCCCTCGGACTTGAAGGCGGTGACGGCGATCCAGTACAGCGGCCCCAGCACGAAGAAGAGCAACCCGGCCAGCGCGACCCAGGACCCCAGCCCCGACACCGCTGACGACGCCCGACGACCGCCCCGGGACTGCAGGCCCGAGACCACCCGGCCGACCGCCGCCGCGATCAGCAGAATCACCCCGAGGACCACCGCCGCCTTCCAGAAGATCTCCGGCGATGCCCAGAAGAGCAGACCGGTGACCACTGCGGTGATCGCCCACGGCAGCGCCCGGCGCGCCGTCCCGGCCCACCGTCGCGCCCCGATCCGCCACGCCGACTGTCGGCGCCCGGGGAGCCTGATGGTGGTGTCCTGGCGTAGCAACCGGACCAGCACGAACACCAGCCCGCCGATGATGGGCAGCATGACGAGCGTGACCGCCGCGCCGGCGCCGTACTGCAACTGCAAGATCGCCTTCGAGTACGCGACAAGCACGTACGGCGCTGTCACGTCGCCCGGTCCGCCCTGCGTCAACAGCCAGACCAGGTCGAAGTTGTTGAACGTCCAGATCGACGACAGGGTCACCGTCACGGTGAGCACGTGGCGCAGCCCGGGCAGCGTCACGTGGGTGAACCGCTGCAACGACGAGGCACCGTCGATGGTCGCCGCCTCGTACAGGTCCGCCGGGATGGCCTTCAACCCCGCGAGGAAGCAGACGGTGAAGAACGGCACCCCCTTCCAGACGTTGACCAGGATCACCGACGGCATGGCCAGCTCCGGGTCGGACAGCCAGCCCGCCGGCCAACTGTCGACAAGGTGCGCGCTGGCCAGCAACGGCCCGATTCCGCTGGCGGTGAGCAGCGTGTTGACGCTGCCGAAGATCGGGTCGAGCAGCGCGCGCCAACTGAACGCGGTCACCACCGTCGGCACCACCCACGGCACGAGCAGCAGCCCGGTCAGCAGGGCCCGCCCACGACGGCGCTGGTGCAGCAGCAGGGCCGCGGCCAACCCCAGCACCACCTTGAAGATCTCGGCGTACGCGGTGAAGACGAACGAGTTCACCACACCGGTGTGGAACTGGTCGTCGCCGATGAGCGCGAGGTAGTTGTCCAGGCCGACGAACACGGAGTCCTGCCCGTGCCGTTCGGTGGTGCTGGTGAGGATCGACCTGGCGATCGGCACCAGGACGAGCGCGCCGACAAGCAGGGCCATCGGCGCCAGGAACACTGTCGCCAGCCGCCAGTCCCGACCCAGCCGGCGTTGGGTGGCGGTGAGCGAGCCGGGGCCCGACGGCGGGGTTTTCCGCGCCGCCGGGACCCGTACGGGACGGACCGAGCTCACTGCGGCAGCCCCTGCTGGTTGAAGATCTGCACCATCTTCGCGTGGGCGGTCGTCACGGCCTGCGCCGGCGCGGCCCCCTGCACGACCTGCTGCATCATGTCGGTGAGGACGTAGGCCGACCCCACCGCCTGCTGGCCCGCGCTTGCCTTCTGCGGGAAGGCCAGGCCGTTCTTCGTGTTCAGCGGCAGCTTCAGTTCAGTGATCTTGCGCAGCATGGGGAACGCCGGGTCGCCGCTCGTGAAGAACGGGTCGGCGTCCCAGACCTTCTCCCAGGCGGGCATCACCAGGCCGGGTGCCTCCTTCGCCACCCCGAGCAGCGCGGGCGCGCTGACCAGGTACTGCGCCAGGAGCTTGGCGAGCCCCGGGTTCTTGGCGCCCTTGAAGACGACGAAGCCCTGGGACTGGCCGAGCAGCAGAGGGTTGTTCGTCGCCGGTCCGATGCAGTCGGAGAACACGTGGGTGTTCGCGTGCACCGGGTTCTTCTTGGTCCGGGAGTCCGCGTAGACGCTGAACTGGTTGCGGGTGTAGCCGAGGATCCCGGCCAGCCAGTTCTCGTTGTTGCTGGTGTCGGTCCAGCTCGCGATGCCCGGCGGCAGCATCCGCTTGTACTTCTCGTTGGTGTAGATGTCGCCCAGGAAGGTGACCGCCTGCACCGTCTCGGGGGAGTTGAACGTGACCTTCCGCCCGTCGTTGGAGGCGATCGATCCGCCGTACGCGTTGATAAGTGCCTCGATCATGCCGTTGCCGTCACCGGACCGGTTGACCGTCATGCCCCAGCCGAACCGGCGTTTCGCGGGATCGGAGATCTCCAGGCACACGTCCCGCAGCTCTTCCCAGCTGTAGATGTCCTTGGGAGTGATGCCCTTGTCCTGCATCCAGTCCTTGCGCAGGAACGACCCGATCCCGATGAAGTGGTACGGGATGGCGAACCACTTGCCGTCGAAGACGCAGAAGTTCTTGGCCTCGGCGCAGGGTTCGCCGTACTTGGCAGTGAGCGCCGTGACGACGTCCGTCACGTCCTCCAGGTCACCGAGCGCCTGGAACTGCGCGACGAACCGGGAGTCGGTCATGAACGCCAGGTCACGTGCCACCCCGCCCTTGACCTCGGCATCGATCTTGGCCACCACGTCACCGGCGTCGGCCTGGACCAGGCTGTTCTCGATCTTCGTCCCGGTGGTGTCGGCGAACTTCTTGATCGAGCTGTCGAGGGCCTCGTTCGCCGCTGTCGAGTACAGCTTCTGCGACAGCATCCCCATCGAGGAGCCCTTCATCGCCGCCGCGGCGTCGATCAACTCCTGCGGAACCTCGGCCTGCGCCTTCGGGGGTGAGTCGGACTCGCCCCCGCACGCGGCCAGACCGGCCGCGCCGAGAGCCCCCACTCCCAACCCCAGAAAACCGCGCCGAGACCACGCCGGCTTTTCTTCCATGGACATTCGCCTCCTTCGTTTCCCGCGCACGGCTGCACGCCGACGGCTCACCTGGCGGGCACCGCGATGGTTGTGTTGCAGTTGGTTTCTGTGACGGCGACCATGGAGGTTCGCCCGTCGAGATCAGTTCGTTCGTGGGTCGACACGGTGGCGAGCGGGCCCGCCCACCACCGTGGGACGTCCGCTCACATACGCTCCGCCCGAGCCACTGGGGACATTTCGGGTGCCACACGTCGGGCAGCGCGACGAGGCTGAGGCGATCGGCGACCGGGCCGAAATGGTGGCGCTGACGTTCCAGTTCGGTCGGTTCACGGGACCACCGCCGTTCGAGATTTCGAACTAGGTTCGATATACCGGATCGAGTGGTCGCGACGCTAGAGCAGCCCGCTGAGTGATGTCAATGTTTCGATGTTGTTTCGAGCCGAAAGCGTGAGGTCGGCTATCGAGACTGGGCCCGGTAGCCCATGCGAGCCGACAGTGCGGCAGCGCCTTCCCGAACCAGCCCCGTCCACTCCACCTGCACCTCAGGCGTCCAGCGAATGATCGGCGCGGACAGGCTCATCGCGGCGATGGTGGCACCGGAGTGGTCCCGGATCGCCGCCGCGACGCAGCGCATCGCGCTGTCCGACTCGCCGACGTCGACAGCGACACCCTCCGTACGGACACGTTCGAGGTGCTCACGGAGCAGGTCCGGGTCGGTGATGCTGGCCGTCGTCATCCCCGGCAGAGGATCCTTCAACAGGACGCCGTCCAGGTCCGCCTGGTCGAGGGCCGACAGCAGCACCTTGCCGACCGCCGTGCAGTGGGCCGGCAGGCGCAGCCCGACACCGGACACCATCCGCACGGGGTGCGTGCTGTCGAACTTGACGAGGTAGATGACATCGGCGCCGTCGAGCACCGCCACATGAACCGCCTCGTCACACCTGGCGGCCACGTCCCGCGCGACGCCCTGCGCCTCGCGTACCAGATCGAGCCGGCCCGCGAACGCCGCGCCCAACTGGAACAGCGGCATACCGAGCCGGTACTGCACCGGCTGGCCCGGTACGGAGATCAGGTACGAGCGCGCCTCGAGCGTGACGAGCAGTTCGTGGACCGTGGTGCGGGGCAGGTCGAGTCGCTCCATCACCTGACGTGCCGACAGCTGGGGGCAGTCCAGGAACAGTTCGAGGACGTCAAGCGCGCGGATGACTGCCGGTACCACACGGGGCATGTCGAAAGTCCCTTCGCAGTGCCGGACTCGTGCCAACGATCTCCACACGGGCCAGCACCCGAAGAGGATAGCCACGTCAACTCCGAGCGCGCCACGAACGTGGCTGGGCAGTAAGGGGCGCGGGCGCACTCACATGCGCTCGACCGGCCTCCGCTGGTGGTGATGGCGGTCACACCGATGCGTGACCCGATCGCGAGGAGGTCATCGTCCTACCTGTTGTGAGACGAAGTCTGGACGCTGCCGACGAGCAGGAACTCGTCCGCCGCGTGGCCCACGGTGACCGGCGGGCCTTCGACGAGCTCTACCGGCGTACCGCGCCCTGGCTGGAGGTGCGGCTGCGGCGTCGGTGCGCCGACGCGGACGTGGTCGCCGACGTCCTCCAGGAGACCTACCTGACGGTCTGGCGGGCGGCCGGCAGCTTCGCCGGCGACCAGGTCAGCGGCAGTGCCGTCGGCTGGTTGTGGACCATCGCCGCGCACCGCCTGGTCGACGCGTTCCGCCGTCGCTCCCGGCAGGCCCGGGTGCCGCAGGTGCACCCGGTCGAGACGGTGGTGCCCGCCGCCGAGGACGAGGTGCTCGCCGGCCGCGTCGGGCAGGAACTCGAACAGGCCCTCGCCGTGCTGCCGCCCGAGGTCCGCGCGGTGCTGCGCGCCACAGTCCTGGACGGCTTCACCGTCCGCGAGACGTCCGTGCTGCTGGGCGTACCCGAGAACACCGTCAAGTCCCGGATCCGCCGCGCCCGGATCGTCCTGCGGGAGGCCCTGTCATGACAACGCATCCCACCCTGCACGAGATCGACAGCTACGCCGACGGTGATCCCGGCCTCGACGAGGCGACCGTCTGGTCGATCGAGGTGCACCTGGAGACCTGCGCCGACTGCCGCGCCCGCCTGGCCGGCAGCACCACGTCCGAGTCGCGCGCCCTGGTCGCCGAGGTCGCGTCGGCCGTGGACCGTGGGATCGCCGCAGGCCCCGCACCACGAGCAAGGGCCTTCTTCCGTACGCCGGTGCGCCAGCGCTGGTTCGTGGCGGCGCTGCTGCCGTGGGTCGCCATGACCGCCGGCGTGCTCGGCACCGCTGCCCTGCTCACGTACTTCCTGTCCGAGTTGCCGTCGATCGTCGTGCTGCTTGCGCCCCTCGCGCCGCTGCCCGGGGTCGCGGCCGCCTGGAGCAGACGCGGCGACCCGGCCTGGGAGTTGGTCGCCGCCACCCCGTCGGCAGGTCTGACGATGCTGCTGCGCCGTACCGCGGTGGTGCTCGTCCTCATCATCCCGGTGCTCGCCGCGTTCGCCGCCCTTGGCGTCAGCCGGGCGAACCCCGCGCTGATGCTGCTGCCGTGCCTGGCCTTCACCGCCGCCACGCTGCTGCTCGGCTCCCTCGTCGGCGTTCACCGCGCCGCGGTCGGCCTGATGGTGGCCTGGGCCGCCGCCGTGATCGCGCCCAGCCTCGCCACCGCCGAACTGCCGGTGCTCCTGCGACCGGCGGCCACCGGCGGGTGGGTCGTCGTCACCGTCGTGCTGGCCGGCCTGACCCTCCTGCGCGCCAACAGCTTCCGGCGCCTCACCTCGTTCTGAAGGGAACCGCAATGCGAGCGGTGAGTACTGCCGAAACTGCCACCACCATCCATCCCTGGGCCATCCAGGCCGAGGCGCTGAAGGTACGGGCCGGACGGCACCTGGCCGTCGACGGGCTCGACCTGAGCCTGGCCACCGGCGTGCACGGTCTGCTGGGGCGCAACGGCGCGGGCAAGACGACGTTGATGCGTGCCCTCGCCACGGTGCTCAAGCCGGCCGGAGGTCGGCTCACCCTGCTCGGCAGTTCCGTCGACGGCCGCGCCGACCTGCGCCAGGCCCGGCGCGCGCTGGGCTACCTGCCGCAGCACTTCGGCTACTACCCGCGGTTCACCGTGCGCGAGTTCGTGTCGTACCTGGCCTGGTTGAAGGAGATGCCCAAGCGCGACATCCCGGCGGCCACCCAGCGCGCTATCGACCGCGTCGGGCTCAGCGCCAAGGCCGACGCCCGCCTCCGGACACTCTCCGGCGGGATGTTGCGCCGGGCCGGCGTCGCCCAGGCCATCGTCAACGACCCGCAGGTGCTGCTGCTGGACGAGCCGACCGTCGGCCTCGACCCCGAGCAGCGCCTCGACCTGCGCGAGCTGCTGCGCGACCTGGGTACTGACGCGTGCGTACTGGTCTCCACCCACCTCGTCGAGGACGTGGTAGCCGCCTGCACCGAGGTCGTGCTGATCAACGAGGGTCGGCTGGTGTGGCAGGGCACCCCCGCCGCGCTGGCCGAGCAGGGCGACGAACACCACCCGGGCGACAGCCCCGCCGAACGCGGCTACTCGGCCCTGCTCCGCCGCCACCTCGCGGAGGCCGCCCGATGAGCGTCCTGGGGATCGAACTGCGGCGCTCCGCCGCGGCCGGCGCCGCCCTGCTCGCGTTGGCGGTCGGCGTCGCCGCCCTCTACACCGCCCCGGGACGCTGGTCGCAGGGCTGGATGTCCCTCACGCTGACCGTGAAGGAGTACATGATCCTGCTGTGGCCGATCGCCCTGGCCGCCGGAGCGTGGCAGGGCCGCCGCGAGCACCGGGCCAAGGTCGGCGAACTGTTCACCACCACACCCCGGTCCCGGGCCAGCCGGATGCTGCCGGTCCTCGTCACGATGGGGACCTCGGTCGGGCTCGCCTTCCTGCTCGTGGTCGCGGCGGGCGGCATGCGGATCGCCTCGACCGCCGCCTACTTTCCGCCGGACGTCGTCGCCATCACGCTGGTAGGCGCGCTCTCGCTCGTCGCTGCGGCCTGGCTCGGCCTGGGCATCGGGCGGCTGTTGCCCACTCTGGTGACCGCTCCCGTGCTCGCCGTGGCCGGCGTGCTGCTTGTCTTCTTCACCGCGATCATGCGACCGGACTGGATGGGCGCGATCCTGTCGCCCGCCTACGGCAGCAGCCCGTTCTACGCGTTCCAGACCATCGACCCACGGGTCACCGCCGTGCTCGCCCTCTTCATGGGCGGGCTCGCGCTGACCGGCGTACTCCTGCTGGTCGCCCGAGGCCGACGGGCCTCGGTGGCCGCGGTGCTGCCGGTGCTGCTCGGCTTCGGCGTCGCGGCGGCGATCGTCCCCCGCGACGAGGCAGCGCTCGTCGCGCCGGTCGACCCCGTCGCCCGGGAACTCGTCTGCACCGACGACGCGCCGAAGGTCTGCGTCACCCGCGTCAACGCGAACGTGCTGGACGCGCTGACCCCACTCGCCCGCCAGGGCCTGGCCGTCCTCGCGAAAATGCCGGACGCCCCCACGCAGGTGTACGAGGACCGGCGGGCCTACCTCATCGAGGACGCGCCCGCCCGCGACGCCGACATCGTCACGATCGTCGTCCGGATCGACGACCACGGCGGCCTGGCCCACCCCGACGCCGTGGTCCCCGAGATGGTCTTCGGGCTCGGCACCGGGTACGGCAACCCGGAATGCGAGCGCAACGGCGCTGTCGAACGGGCCGCCGCCTACCACCTGCTCGGCCGCGAGCCGGTCTCCGACGTCGGCGTCATCCCCGAGATGATCGAGGAAGAACCGCAGCTCAACGCCGAGGCGGTCACCCTGTGGCAGGGCCTGCAGAAGCTACCCGCACCGGAGGCGATGTCCCGCGTGACGGCCGTCCGCGACGCGATCCTGGCCTGCCAGGACCCCACCGGACTCCTGTCGCGATGACCCTCCACCTGCGCGCACGACGCGTACCCCTGGCACTGGCCGCGTCCGTCGGCGCCGCCGCCCTGATCTGGGTGCTGTGGCTGACCTTCGCGAAGGAACGCGATGCCATCCTCCTGCTCGTCGTGCTGACGGTCATGCTGATGGTGGCGGTCCTGTCGACCACCCTGGCCGCCCCCGACGAAGACCTGGAACGCACTGCCGCACTGCACTGGCCGTGGCGTCGAGCCGTACATCTGCTGGCCGCGCTCGCACTGGTACTCGCCGTGCTGCTCGCCACCCAGCTCACCGGCGCCCGTTTCGGTCCCGCCGCGCTGGTGGTCCGCGACTCCGCCGGCCTGCTGGGCCTCACCGCCCTCTGCGCGGCGGTAGTGGGCGCGGCCCGCGCCTGGTTCGTCCCCATGGGCTGGGCGGTCGCCGCCGCCCTGTTCCCTCAGCCGGGCACGTGGGGCGCCCTCACCACCTGGCCGGGCCAACCCCACACCAGCCGGCCGGCGGCGACTGTCGCGGCCGTCCTGGCGGTCACCGGCCTTGTGACGTACGCGATGCGGGGAGCCGCCCGACGCGAGTGATGGCGGAGCCGACCTGGCCCGGCATCCCGGCGGGCCGTGCGCGGCGCCGGTGGACCCTCACCACCGGCGTGGTTGCGATCCGGGCGAGCAGGACGTAGCCGGTCGCGGTCCGGCCCCGCTGCCACTGCGGCGGCAAGCCTGGCATTATGCCTGGAGCGCCAGCCGACCCTCGGTCAGGCCGATGCCTCCAAAAGGTGCCAGATCACGATGAACCCTTCTAAAGAACGCATGCCTCGGGTCGAATCACTTACCGGGCTGCGCTGGTTCGCCGCGTTCGCCGTGTTCCTGTTCCACGCGAACCAGATCATCAAGCTGCCCACCGTCTACGGCATCAAGCTCGGCGACTTCTTCCGGTTCGGTGACGCCGGGGTCACGTTCTTCTACGTCCTCTCGGGCTTCGTGCTGACCTGGTCGTTCTCCCCCGCAGTGGGCACCGGGACGTTCTACTGGCGCCGCTTCGCCCGGGTCTGGCCCGCGCTCGTGGTCAGCACCGTCATCGCCTGGGTCAGCTTCGACCAGGTCTGGCACGACTCGTGGAAGCGCACCCTGCTGAGCCTGTCGCTTACCGAGTCGTGGTTCCCTCCGGCGGACTTCTTCGTCGCCAACCCGGTGGCGTGGTCGGTCTCCTGCGAGGCGTTCTTCTATCTGCTCTTCCCGTTCGTCATCCGGCCGCTGCTGCGGCTGCGCCTTCCGGCGCTCGCGATCATCGCGGCGGTCGGCCTGTTCGTCGAGTGGGCCTACTGGTTCTTCGTCCAGGATCTGATCGACCCGAAGCAGTACTGGATCCAGCTCTCCTGGTTCCTCCGCTTCCCGCCGGTCCGATTCGTCGAATTCCTGCTGGGAATGATCGCCGCCGCCGCGCTCCTGCGCGGTTGGCGGCCCAAACTCAACCTGTGGCTCGCCCTGTCGACGGTGCCCGCCTCGGTGCTGCTGCTGTGGTGGGGTGCCCAGCAGGGCTGGTGGGGCGCGCACTGGTCGCAGCAGGGCTTGGTGCCGGCCTGCGTACTTGTGGTGCTGGCAGCAGCGATCCGCGACATCTCCGGGCGCCCCTCGATCTTCCGGAGCAAACCCCTCGTCTCCCTCGGCGCCTGGTCCTACGCCTTCTACCTGGTCCACCTGTCGGTCATCCACTGGCTGATGGGCACTGTGAAGTCCAGCCCCGCGAGCTGGACGAACCTCAAGGTCCTGCTGATCTGGACGGTGCTGGGCATCGCCCTGGCGTGGGCCTGCTACCGCTGGGTCGAACACCCGGTGGAGAGATTCCTGCGCAATCTCTACCCGCGCCGCGTGCCGCCCGCGCCGCAGGAACCGCCCGCGCCGCCCGTGGTGCAGGACGCGCAGGAATCGACAGTGCTGTCCGAGCAGCCCACCGAAATCGTCCTTACCGGGCACGGCGTACGGAGTCAGGAATTCGAACCCGGCGTCTATCGCAGCACCGGTGATTTCGACGTCCGATGACCCGGCACCGGGCCGGACCGGCGGTGAGGTGCCGTCCGTAAGTGCGGTCCCGGCCGGCACCCGTCGACCGGCGTCGTGCTCTAGTCTCGGCGCTGCCGATCGGAGAGTGGCAATGGCTGACGACACGGGCGACAACAGGGCTCGCAGACGGCGGATCGGATGGTTGGTCGGGTCGGCCGCTGCGGTGCTGGTGGTGGTGGCCGGGGCGGTCCTGTCCCTCAGCGCCTATCACCGACGCCAGCAATCCACTGCGTTCCCGGCCGGCACCTGCTTCCAGGTGTACGGAGAAACGGGCATCGCCACGACCGACGGACTGCGCGAGGTGAGTGGTCGGGTGAAGGTGGTCGACTGCGGACGCGCCCACGATGCCGAAGTCACCCGGACCGCTCGCCAACCTTCGGACTGCGCCGCAGACGGTGCATGGCTGAAGACTCTCGACCAGATCCGCTGCGTCACCTTCACCACCACCGTCGGACACTCAGCAGCACCATCGTGATCGACCCGCGTGCGGGGCGCGGCCGGTGCACTGCTCGTCCAATCACGACCTGAACGGCTGGGAGCCCCCTTCGGTGGGAACGAGCGTGTCCTACGCGCGTGCTCTAATCCCGTCATGCATGTCGTCGTCACAGGTGCACTCGTTGCGGACGGTGCGGTCCTGCTGGCCCATCGCAGGCCGACCAAACGGGCATACCCCGATGTCTGGGATCTGCCCGGCGGGCAGGTCGAAGCGGGTGAGTCGGAACTACAAGCCCTCGCACGTGAGATGCGCGAGGAGCTCGGTGTGCAGATTGTGGCGGAATCCGCCGCACGGGTGGGCGTCGTGCATGACGGCAGTGGTGAGGACTCCGTTCACGTGGGGGTCTGGCAGATCGGTGACTGGGTTGGCTCTCCCACCAACAGTGCACCTGACGAGCATGACGACATCGCCTGGTTCAGGATCAGCGAGCTGGGTGGCCTTTCCCTCGTGCACGGCGTCCTGGCCGCAATGGTTCGTTCTCTTCCTGCATTTGACTGCACCCGCACGCACTCAGCTGTCACCGACTGCAACCACAGTCATCGTGGGGCCAGGGCCGACTGCCGGGCGTGTGCTGGGGTGGCTTCCGCAAGCATCCCAGGATCGTCTGTCGGATCGAGCCTCATGGACAAAGCGGGCGAGGAACAACGTCTCGAAAATGGTGTTCCGCATGATCGGGCTGCCGCCACCTGAGCTGGCAACGCCCGGCGAGCGGTCTTGACTCAGTCGTGTCCGGAACGTGGTCGGTTCGGTGCCGGCGATCAATACGGTCGTGAATATGACCTCATCACCGTCAGCGCAGGGTCCAGAAATGATGCCACCCTTGTCGCCGAGCGAAATGATGCCACCGTCGTCGCGCAACGGGGGCACCGGTGGTAGGTCGAGCGGCGCCAAGGTCGGTCTCGTGGTCGGCATCGTCGTGACCGTCGTGATCTGCGCGCTTCCGGTCACTGGATTCTTCCTGTATTGGTTCGCAGGGCCGGACATCGACGAGGCCAAGGCGGTCGCCGGGCAATACTTCGACAGGATCGAAGCGGGTGACGACGCCGGGGCGTACCAGTTGCTCTGCGCCGATCTCCAGAAGGACATGACTCAGGACGCCTTCGTCGCCAAGCTGAAGGACGGCTCCCGGCCTGTCGATCACACCGTCCTCGACGGGGCGTTCGCGGACGAACCCGGCTATGAGGCGCGGATCGACGTGCGGCTCGTCGAGGGAGGCGGTGCGACCCGCGAGGTAGTGCTCTCCCTGGAGGGCCGGAACGGAAACCCCTGGCGGGTCTGCGGAGACACGGTCATTTGAGCCGGACGTTCGGGTGACAGCAGGGCCACCGCGCGCCGGCGGTCACGCCAAGCGGACCTCGGCGCACGTACGGACGCCGCCGGAAGCGGCAGCCCTGCTCATCGATCACCAACAGACCTCAAGCTCGACACCAGGTCCGAAGTTGTTGCTCACTGTCGGGCAGGTTGTAGCGGCTGAGCAGCCTTGGCAGGGCTGGCAGGATGCCGCTGCTCAGCACCGTCCAGAGGGCTCTCTGCTGGGTTGGGGTGAGGTCGGCGAAGCCCACACCATCGGGTCTCGGCCCGGCGGGGAAGGCTGCGTCCAACAGGGCGGTGAGCAGGGTAAAGGCATCTGCGGTGTGATCAGCCGAAGCGACCCTTTCCGCCAGCACGTCGATTCGATCACCGGCGGCTTCGGGAGCTAGTTCTGCGATCGTCAGGGCCGCCATGCCGGCCATGTCGCCCTCGAGAAACGGCCAATAGGGTACGGGCTCAGTAGCCCCGAAGAGGCATGCATAGAGGTCGCTGACCAACGATCGGTCCGGGTGCCGCAGGATGCTCGACAGGCCCAACACCGCCGACCAGCGCTCGGCACGGTTGACGCTGCCTCGCCGGCTGGAAAGCGCGTCGACCAACGCCGCGCCGCCGTTAGGGCACCCGAGGCCCGCCGCGACACAGGCAGTTGCCGCGACGACCGGGTCCGCCTCCCGCCGAATCAGATCGGTCAGCGCTCGGCCGACCAACCCCTCGTCCTCAGGAAACCAGGCGAGCAGGTGAGCGGCGTACAACCGGACCGCAGCCTCCGAGGCTTGCAGCGCTGCCACGTAAACAGGCACCCCGACCCGCACCGCGTCGTACGCCTCTATCGTCCACCGCTGCTCGTCACGGTCTGCCTCGACGTCACCCCATTCGGCTCGCCGTTCCCGTGCGCTGCGCTCCTCCTCATTCGGTGCCGCCGCGACCCAGGCCCTGTGCTCCGCTTCCAACTCCTCTCGGCTGAATCGCGCGCGGCGTTGAACGTCAGCCCTCAGGTCTGATGGATCAGGACGGTCGCTGAGCCATGAACTCTCATCGCCCACCGCGATCGCCGCCAACACCTGGCAGGCAGCAAAGCGGTCCGGGGCCGCCGGATCAGCAACAATGTCGATCAAGTGAGGGGCCACCGCAGCACTGGCCTCGAACCGGGAGCCCTGATGAACGAGCAGGTCGACGAGATCGCCGTATGCGTCTTGGCGAACCTCCTGGCTGTCCGACCTGACAGAACGCAGGAGGGCCGGGATCTCGACGGCAGGGCCGTACGCATGGTCCACAGAAGACCAGTCAAAATCCTCGGCGGGTACCGAGCGATGGGACATCTGACCACCTTAGGTGGCCGAGCCTGGCGCAGATCGTCCGGTTGCTCACGCGCGTTAATGTGCCCCGTGATCGTATGGCTCAACGGCACCCACGGCGCGGGCAAGACGACTACCAGCTCGCTCGTGCAGCAACTGATCCCGGATTCACGGGTGTTCGACGCCGAGAAGGTCGGCGAGACGCTCATGGACATCACACCCGGGCTGCCCGAGACTGACAACTTCCAGCACTGGCCGCCGTGGCGGCAGCTCGTCGTCGAGACCGCCCGCCGCGTGCTCGACTACACCGGCGGCACTTTGGTAATACCCATGACTGTCCTGGTCGAGCAGTACTGGCGCGAAATCAGTGCGGGCCTCGCCCAACACGCCATTCCGGTAAGGCACTTCGTCCTCCACGCTGACGAAGCCACCCTCCGCGGGCGTATCGAGGGGGAACACCCCGTTCCGTCGCCGTTCCGGCTCAAGTACCTCGAGCCCTACGCCGAGGCGGCCCGCACGTGGCTTCATGCCGAGGCCGAGGTCGTCGACACCACGCACCTGACTCCCGCACACGCTGCCGCGCAGATCGTCCGCCGAGCTACCGGGAAAAGCTCAACTGAGGCGGTGCACTAAAACCGGGCGGGCACCCCGGTGGCGAAGGTCGTACCGCTGGTCCGGCGGGCTAACCGCACCGCAGTCGGCTCCCTCGCCGGGCAACGGACCTCTCCGGTGATTGGGACTCGCCACAGACCAACGCCGAGACCGCCGACGACTTCGGCATCGGCACATGAACCCCCCGTGGGAGATCACCATCAAACAGCGCACCGGAAACTCGCCGGACCCCCTGACCTTGGCCACCGCCCAAGTGTTGGCCAACGCGTCCGGCACGGCACTCACTGCCTTCGTCACCTACGACCGGCGGCTGCTCGAATGCGCCAGGGACGCAGGGCACCCCTACAGCCGTCCTCAGGCGCGTCCCCACGGCGACGGCTGGGTCGTCAGCGGCACCCGCGACGGAATCACCTGCGTCGTTACCCTGGACAAGGACGGCAGCATCTCCGGCGGCCACCTCCTCAGCGGCGAGGGCGTCACCACCAACCCGCCGGCCTAGCCACCGAACCCACGGGAGACCCATGGAAGTCAACGATTTCTACTGGTACAGCCGCCAGATCACCGACCAGCTCGCACCCAGGATCAGCCCGAATCACCGGCCGTTCGTCTTGGCCTCCGCCGGCGCCGGGGCCTGGGACCTGGCGATCACGGAGCTCGTCGGCGCCCTGTCGGAGGAGGACGTTGTGATCACCACGGCCGAGAAGGACGCGCTGCGGGAGCTCATGGAGTTCCGCCGGGAACCTCTGACGTACCTGGAGCAGATCCGAACCTCGGACTGACGCCCGGCGGACCTGTGCCTCGCGTTTGGCGGACCTGGACGTGCACCCTCGGGTAGCGATGCAGATCCTCCGCCACGCGCAGTTCGCCATCACCATGGAGATCTACACGGTGGTTTCGTCGGCGGCCACCCTCGACGCGCTCAAGCGGCTCGGCCAGACGCTCGACCGGTGAGGGATGGGCATGCCGCCGCTCAGTCGGGCATGCGCGGCCAGGATTGCGGCCACGCCTCCAGGCGCATGACTATTCGCAGGAGGCTTACCTCAAACGCGGCCTCGTCAAGCTCGCCTCTCCGGCGGCGGGACCACAACTCGCTCAGGTCATCTTCGATGGCACCCAGTTCGATGAGTCGGTCGGCGCAGGCGAGGCTTCTCTGACGTGCGTCGGCCGAGCTGCCGGAGATGGTGGTCATCTTGTCTGCGACCACGGTCAGTGTGCAGCGTGCTTCTGCCGTGATGCCACGGCCGGCGGTCTCGACTGCCCTCAGGCTCCCTTCGGGCCCTTGAACGATCTCGACGAACAGGCCGAGCAGCCGCGAATTGCGCACGAGCGGTCCGTTAGTCATCGTCTGCCCTCCAGCTATTCGGTCCGCCGCCGTACCGGGAGGATCCCCGAGAGGGAAGTCAGGCTGGCGATTGGTCCACTGCCATACTTCGCCGCTGTACCGGTCCCGAACACAGCGGTCCCGGACGGGACCGCTGACCTGCTGAATAGTGGGCCGGAGGTACCACCATGCGAACCACCCCGCGACGATCGCCGGTGACCCGCTTCCACTCAGGTTGGCCGGCCCAAGGGCGTCAGGCCGATGATCCTCGGGCGGCTACCGTCAGGACACCGAGAGCAATCGGAACCCGCAGCGGACGCCGCTGGCCTTGGCGAGCCGACCGTCACTGGTCACGAGTGGGCAGGCCATCAACTCCGCCGCCGCGACGTAAGCCGCGTCGTACGCCGTGACATTGCCCCGCAACTGCCACATCCGGTCGAGCAGCATAGCGATGGCAACCTCATCGATAACCAACGAAGGCAGGGTGTCGACCGCCTCCTGAGCCCGGGCAAGACCGAGCTTCCCCCCGAGGACCTTGCCTCTGATCACCGACATGACCTCGACCAGAAGATGGCTCGGCGCGGCCCAGTGCGGATCTCCGGTCAGCTCCGCCCGCGCCGCGTCGCCGACCGGCCCGTCATCTACCAGAGCGTCGGCCAGAACCGACGCATCCATGACGATCACGCGGCGCTTCCCCACGGTCCGCGTTGCTCCCGCTGGTCGTTCAACTCGGCCGCGCTCTCCCCCGGCAGGGAGCGAGCACCGTCCGATCGGCCGGCGAAGCGATCAAGGACCGCCGTATTACGCAGCCGGCGAGCCTGCGTCTCCACCAGTTCCAGCAGGTACGCCTGGAGGGACTGCCCGCGCGCCTTGGCCTGGGCCGCCAAGGCGTCCCGCACTTCCTCCGGCACATCACGAATCTGGATAGCAACCATGCATTCATTATGCATGCAGCATTGCCCGCTTCCCAGGAAAGTCTCGAAGCTTCGATCAACCGGTTCGCATGACGACTGCGGCATGGCCAAGAACCGCAGGTCAGAGAAGTCCGTGGGCCGCCGGGGACTCGAACCTGAACCCCTCCGGTAGCCGATGGATCATCTCAGGTCGGGCGGATCGGTGCCCTGACCTACGCGAGGCTTCTCGTTGCCTTACAGCGGTTGACAGCCCTTGTCGGCGTCAATTGTGCCCGACGATCTTGGCCATCCATCGCATGCACTGCATGTCCTGCCTTTGGCCTTGACCCCCGGTCGGGGGGATGCGGACCCAATCTGTCGGATGCTGCCGACCGATGGCTGTCCTCGTTGACGAGCAGGTGCCAGCCGTCATCGCTTCGCGCTCGAGACCGGCACGCACGCACCGAGGCTCTTGCTGCCGTCCCGCTGCCTCGCTGTCCGCGCCTCGCTTGACGCTTGCTGGCGTGCCACTGCGGTCAGTCATGCAGGCTCAGGTGGAAGGACGCCTTCCTTACGCAACCACGCCTCCAGCTGTTCAGGGGTGGCGTCGGCAGGCGGCCCGTAATCTAAGTACGCGCGGGGTGCGATCGATACGCCCTCAACGATCTGGCGCTCATCGTCCTCGCTGGCTTGGGGGTCCAGGTCGAGCGCCCACAGCGAGGACATAGAAAAGATCGCGAAGCCCGGTTCGAACACGAACCCGATATCGAACGGCGTCCCGTGGTGGCCCATCGCCGAGAGGTCGGCCACCACGTCCTCCATGAACCTGTATGTGAGCTGCACACCGTTGAAGAAGACCTCGTCGCCGCCGTGATGACCGCTGTAGCCAGCCTCAACCAGCTCTACGATGTCGTCTCGGTCGTACGTGACTATCAGCATGGGGTCCGACGCGTAAACGGCCCTTCGATCTCGGCCGGGATGAACCGGCGGGCCAAGTCGCTGTTCCACCTCATCTCGGTAGTCACCGATCTTTACCGCATCAACGCCAACTCCAGGCATGATCTCCACAGCCCAGCAGTCTGAGCCAAGCCGTGGCCAACAGCCAGCCTGCTGGCGAAGGACACACGGATTAGGAAGCTTTAGCGGCAAGCTACGGAACGGTGTATCTACAAGGCGGAACCCGCCGATCGCCGAGAGGCGCGGCCTTGATCATTCCGTGCCTGTTCCGGATCTTGTGGAGTAAGCCAGCGCCACGGCTGTTCGACCTTGCTCGCCCCGTCGTGACACGTTGGTGATCTGGGTATCAACCAACTGAGAAGACGGGTTGACCGATCTAGGGCTCCCGGACCGATCCACCCACAAACGGCGAACCGTGCGACGAGGAGGCACGTCATGCGTCAACGCGCCAGCAGCCCGGCGCTCACGCTCTCCATGCTGCTCTTCCCGCTGGGCCTGGTGGTGTTGCTCGTCTCCGAGCCCGGTTACCGGATCTGGGGCGTACCGATGATGCTGGTCGGGGTGGGCCTGGCCTTCGCGGCGTCGTTCCTCATCGGCCAGACCGACGGAACGCAGGGTCGGGTTCCGCCGCGACGACACATGATGCTCACCGTCGGCGCGGTCTTCGCCGTCCAGTTCTCCCTCATCGGGCTGGGATGGATCGTCATGGACAAGAGTTCGACGCGGGTCCTGGCCCTGCTCTGGCTCGGCGCTGCGGTCGCGCTCGGCGTTGCCTACTGGCGGGGGGTCGTCTTGCACTATCCGGATTCGAAGGACTGACCACCCTCCGGCGTCTTACCTGCGATGACCGTTGGCCTCGGTCACGAATCACCGAGCACGCTGACTTTCGGCGGACTCGATGGCCTCGAGGTAGTCACGCCCCTCCGCCCCGGATCGCGGCACGGACATCCGGCTGCCAGGATGGCTGACATGGGCGACGATCACCGGCACCTACTGCCCCTCGTGGACGCCTTGCTTGCCGGCCACAACACTTCGTCGCATCAATCCGCGAGATCTCGTTAACAAGCTCTGTGCACCGCGTCCGCCCTCGCCCGGGAACGGCCGCACGCTCAGAGCTTCGTCCATGCCAGCCCTCGTCAGCGTGCCGCCGTCCGGCGTGGTTGCTTCACGCCGCCTCCCGTGAACGAGGCGGACACCTCACCCCTGTGACCCTACGGGTGGCGAAGATCTGATCTTGAAGGGGAACTAAGAGAGTTGTGGGCGGACTGGCGCGAGGCGGCTGGTTGGCCGAAGGAAGGCAGTTTCCATTCCCTGCGCCACTTCTTCGCTACTGCCGTGATGAGCAACGGCGTCGAGCCGCAGAAGGCGCTACGGCACGCCAACCTGCGGATCACGCTGGAAACCTACGTCCGCTGGCTGCCGAAGAAGGACCGCCCGCGCGGCCTGGTCGGCAACCTCCTACGGCAGGCAGACGGCAAGCGGCCGGAACCCTCCACCGGCCAAGATCGGATCCAGGTTGTGCCCTGGTTGTGTCAGATGATCTTTGCCTGGCGTTTACGCAGTTCATAAGAGGTAAAGGGTGGGCCGCCAGGGACTCGAACCCTGAACCTATGGATTAAAAGTGTGCAGACAATGACGAAGTGGCGGTAAAGCCCTGCCAAACCCTGCCGTCCGGATTCCAGGTGCGCCGTCCGGGCCTGTTTGCGCTGGTCCACCTCGCGCTGCGTGGCGTGGTGTCGCGGTAAGCGTCCGTGCGGGCACGCGAATCCAGCGACCGGGCCGTGCATCCGTCCGGCACCGAAACGTCCGAGCGCCCGGGGAGCACCCGCGGTCCTGGTGCAATCAGGTGTTGGTGGCCCATCTCGTGGGCCGAATATCCGGGCAGCTGCCCCACGAGGCGATCCACGACTCGGCACTCGGACGAGCCACTGCTGTTGGCATGCAGGTCCGATTCCAGTAGTAGGTGCGGCTGCACATGCGTACCGTGCATGGTTCGGTCTACGACCGGCATCCGGCCACGTGGACTAAGGGCGATCCAAGTCAGTGACGATGCGTGACAAGTGTTGCTCCGCCCGGCCATTCCCACGGCGTGTCGATCCCCCGATGAGCGTGTGGACTATGGCCGGCATCCAGCACCTCGGGTGCTATCGACGTAGCACCAAGCGGGATCCCATTTGCCGCGCTGGAGTGAGTTGACTTCCCCGTAGTGACGGAGCGGTTGAGCTTTTCCCAATGCGGTGGAGCTTCCCCGGCCACGGCGAAACGTTGAGCGAAAAGTCTTAATACGAGGGCTTTGGCTGGCCATCTTCTGGTGCCTAGCCGACACAGTCGTGCGGGCCGAGCCGGTCGCGCCGCGTTGCGAGAGGAGGTTGCCCGTGCAGCTACACTCGGTGCCGACTTCGGAAGGGATCAACTCGTGACGGACCACGACTCTCAGGCCTTTCGACCGAACAACACGGTCACCGTCCATGGAACTAACAGCGGCAACATTGCGTCGGGCAACCGGGATATCACGCAGCTCGCCACGACCCAGGGCAACATGGCCACCGCCGACATCGCTGAGATCATGCGGGCGGTGATAGAGGTAGCCGAATCACTGAACATGGCGGATCGTGATCGTAAGGAGCTCGTACGTGCCGCAGAGTCCGCGCAGTACGAGATCGACGGACCGAGCCCCGACGACACCGAGATCAAGTCTTTGGCCTTACGAGTGATCCGCTTCCTGGGCCGTGCCAGCGGTTCGGTGGTGCCGGCCGTGCTCGCCAAGTACCTCGAACTGAAGCTTGGCCTGGGCAGCGCCGGGTGAGGGACGCCACCAGCAGGGAGTACGCACTTCTCGACTGGCTCGTCAGCTGGCACCCGCCCGAACCATCGGCGGTCGCCAGTCTGCGCGACTTGTTCGACGGAGACCCGCCGGCCGAAGAAATGAACCTGTGGCTGGAGACGCTGCAAGACCTTGACCGGCGTGGCCTGATCAAGGCGCATCTCGTCTTCGGAATCTTCGATAGCGCGGTTATCCTCTCGGGCCGGGGTCGGGTTGAGACTGAGGCGCGCCACAAGCGCCGCGATGATCCACTGCGCCGTGCGCAGGCATGCCGTCAGCAAGTTCTGCGTTGGGCGTCCGGGTCGCGCGAGGAACTGGCTCCGGATCTAATGTCCTCGCCTCAAGCGACGTACGAGGGCGACGTGTTCACCAAGGCTGATATCGCAGACGCGGTCGACTACCTGCTTGGCGGGGGCCTTCTGTCTGCCGGAGACGGCATCGCTGGCAATGAGCCGCCCACTAATCTCCTCCGGATCACCTCACGAGGCAGGCGACATCTCGAAGGCGGCGGTTCGCGCAGGTCGAACAGCAGCACCACGGTCCATGTGTGGGGCGATAACCACGGCACGGTGAACGTCGGGAACCGAGACGTCACACATGCCTCGCCCTCGGCCCAACGAACCGCCACTGCGAGGACCGCTGCCGACGAAGACGAATCGAGCCCCTTCGCCACTGGCCAGCCGCCGCAGTTCGAGCGTTGGTCGGTGTTGCCCCCTGCGGCCGCGGGCCTTGCGTTGTATGCCCGCGATCAGAGTAGTGTCTACAACTCACCGCTAGCTGACGGTGGTAGGCGGGCCGAGTTCCGATTTCTCTGGCGAGTCGCTTGCTCGGAACTGCCCGCAGCGCGACGGGCAAAGCAGATCTCTGACTCTCTGTTGGCCCTGCTCGGCAGCGTGGCGATGACGAATGCCCTTGCTCGCCACGTCGAGGTCGATGGCTTGGCATGGACCCGCTATGGCGATCATGGGCGGACCAGTTTTGGCGCCATGCTCCGCGCGCCTGACGACGACGGGGAGCCGGCAGCATGGGCTCGTTTCAGCCCGCCCCCGGCTGAGGAGCATCAGCTGTTCGGCCGGGAGTCTGGGTCGGCAGACCTGATGCTCGCTGTTCGATTGGGTGGCGGTGGTCGCCCGTCGGAACCGCCTAAGTCCCTGGCCGCTTGGTCAAGGACGTTCACCGTGTGGTTCGAGACGTTCGCTGACGTTGGAGCTTTCCTGACTGGTCTGGGCCTCGACCTCGCTGCGCAGCCAGCCGGTCGGGCTGCAGTTGCGATCTCCACCCGCAATGACCTCGGCGAAGTTGTGGATCTCACCTCGATCCCACGGATTCCTGGCACCTTCGTCTCAGCGTGGTTTCACGCGGTTGCCGCTGCTGACCGATCCGGCACGCCGGTCAGCGGTGTGAGTTCCGCATGGCTCGCGGCGATGTGTGAAGACGCTCTTCACCTGGACGACTACGACGCGGTTCTCGGCTGCTGACTGCGGCAGTGGGGGCTGGGGTGCTACCGCTTATTGCGGGAGTAGGTAACTATGGGCAGATGTCCAAGGCACGTAAGGTAGCTGTCGTGGGTGGACCACTGACGGTCCTCGTGGTCGCCGTGATCTTCGGCGCTGTGCTGTGGCAGCAGGACCGTTCGGCTGGTGCTTACTGGGTTGCCGTCGCCGGCCTTGTGGTCGCGACGGTTGCCCTGGTGGTGACTTGGCTTACCTGGATGCATCCGATGAGTCCAGCTTCATCGAGTCGCTCAGCGGTGAGCAGCCGCCCGGACGTCAATAGAGTCGAGGGTGACAAGTCGTTCGGATCCGCGACCAACAGCCAGGTCGTGTACGGCAACGGGAACCATGTTGGAGAAGGTCAGAAAGATGACCGATGATGGTGCCGCTGGGCGGCAGGCCAAGAACACTGTCAAAGGTAATCGGAGTTTCGGCTCGGCCAATCATTCGACGATCATTTACGGCGACAGGAACATCATCCATCCGCCGTCCAACTCGGATGACGGTGACGATGGCGATGACGATGGTGCTGCCGACGTGGGAACAGCTTCTGCTTTTCAGCCGTTTCCCTGGAAGTGGATTGCTGGTGCAATCGTGGCCCTAATCATCCTCTGCAATTTGATTCCGGATCCGCCCCAGCCCAAGTCCTCATTTCCAGCCGAAAATGGCACACGGCCGGCTGGATCAAACGACGCGGCTGTCCTCGCGGCTGCCCTTGGCGGACTCCAAAGCTGTGCGAAGGCTTTGGTCTTGCAACCTCAGAATTGTCCCCAGCAGGTCAAGGACTGGTGGGCCGGTGATGTCACCACCGTAAGGTGGCGGATCCACGGTGTGCCCGGCGACGGTGCCGTTATTCACTACAACGGCGAGGAAGGCCGCTTCCACGTGCTTGGAACTGCGGTCATGACCGTGTCCTACGAGAATGCATCCGGCCCCGACCTCAAGTTGAGAGTCATCGAATTCTGGGCTCGAGTCGAGTGGGTAGCGGGGAAGGCAAAGCTAGCAGAACTTAGAAACTACGACGATACGCCTCGGCCGGCAGTGGAGAAGCGCAATCCGCAAGTCTCCGATGAGTTAACTCTGTCCTTGGTGAAGGCTGCCTTCGAAAATTGTGTGAAGACAAGAAAAGCGCAGCTTCCCCCAGAATGCCCCGACAAGTATTCCGGCGCGGGGTCGGGCAAGGTTAGTTGGAGGCTCAATGGCGACCCCACCATCAACGCCAAGCCGCGCTTTGAGCCTTCAACCGGGCTTATCCACGTCGACGGTGACTACTCGATAACGGCCTCGTACAGTCGGCTCCTCTTGGGACCGACGTCCGAACCAGCCAGCGGAAAATACGATGCTGTCTTGTCCGTCGATGAAGGAAAGCCGCAGGTGCTGCGAATAAACACGGCGTAGCATCGTCGTTAATTAAAGAAAGCTTCCCGTAGTCGATCCGCACGCTGCCCTCAGCATGAGTTGCCGCTCATGAGCCCTCCAGTGATGCTCACCGGCACTTTTTGAATATCGCAGCTATGCCAGCATCACGATCGATTTCGTCTGGCCTCAAGGCTTGCTCGAAGCCCTCAGGAAGCTGCGTCGTCGACGCCATCCTGGCGCACACGTCGGCCCGCCTTGCCGGCCGATTCACTCACCCTCCGGGCTGGGCACCTGCAGTTCGAGAGTCTGATCACCACCGCCAGAAGCAGTCGAACCCGAAAAGGCTCCGCCCTTGCCGCGCTCTCTGGCCTGCTCGGTTAAGGATCTTCGAAGCCTGCGGGTCGAAGATGCTGGCCCTAGACGAGGAACACGGCCACTGCGGCCTACGGATGTGTGGTAACGGCGACAAGCTTCTCCTATTTCGGCGTGCCCTCCGACTGAGGAGCGGGCTATGGACGAGAAGCATCGTCGGTTTGGTGGCCGCATTCCTATCCTGGCGCGTCCGGGTGTAGCTGTGACCGGGGGCGGTTCCTCGCCATGGGAGAAGCCCACACGGGGCTGCGCCGCCCGAGCTAATTGCCTACTCCGTCTCGACGGCGAATCGCACGCCGTCAGCATCTGATATCCCGGTAAGAATCAACAAGTCGCTGGCATGCTGGATGGGCTCGCCGATCGCTGCACGATTCGCTAGATCCCAGAATCGAACGGTGCCTGTTTCATCAGCTGTCGCCACGATGGTCCGACCGTCAGGCGTCGAGCCAGCGGCGACCGCCTGGATTGCTCCTCGCTGCCCGGTATCTAAGGCCGCCAGCAACTGACCGCTTTCAAGGTCTCGTAGGACGACCCTGCCTTGTGGGTGACTGGTAACTAACGATGGTCGCTCACCTGACGTGAACACTAATGCCATCGAACTGACGTTGTCGTCCAACTGCAGTCGGCCTAGATGCTGGCTTGCCCCTCGCCGGATCGTCCAGCTAAGGATGGTCTTACTATCGCTCATCGCGCAAAGGACAGCGCGTCCGTCTGGTAGCACGGCTGCGGCAATCGCTGTGACCGGCGAGGTGTTGGCTGGCAGCATCGCGGCAATCCCGTTGCCCTTAGCCCAGCTCCAACATTCGAACGTGCCGTCGCTGCCGACTGTCAGCATTACAATGCGACCGTCGGCTACTGCCACAAGTGCTAGGGCTTCGACAAGGTGGGCCGGTAGTTCTGAAGCGGCGCTTGATGCGGAAGCGGCGCTGTCGTTGCTCGGGTTCCGCAGATGGATGGTTCGGTGAGCGCCGTCGGTGGCTACGGAAACTCCCTGACCGGTTTGATTGACTACAGCTAGTTCGTTAGCCAACGCAGCAACCGATGGAGCAGCCGTATGGGTCAACTCCAGTCGGTCATTGACGTGCCAAAAGGAACGCCGGGTCGGTCCTGGGTCGCGCAACAGACCGTCCAGTCGAATCTGGTCGCCGTCGTTCAGGTGAGCCCTTCGTAGCGCGCGCCAATGCTGCGCCTCGGCACGCGCGACCAACTGAGCATGAAGGAATGCCATGCTCTTGCCGCCGCCAGTTGCTGCCAAAACCTGAACGAGCCCGGACGAGAACGCGGATAGATTCGGACCCTCTTCGGCACTATTAGCCAAGACGAAAGTCCTGCGCTGCAAAGAATCCGAACCAGCGTTGTTGGGTTCTTCCGGAGACGGTCGAGTCGGCAGCACAATCGTTCGTCGTTCCGAACTGTTGTCGAAGCACACGTCGACGATCAAGACAAGCTGCTTAACTGGACTCAATGCCAGTAGGTACCGGAGATCTCGCACGCTGATGGCGTCGACCGTGAACCCGCCAGCGGTGGTGGTGGTGTCAGCGGCGGTCAGGTACACCTCGGACGTTCGGGCATCGCGTATGCCGTGACCGATGTAGTAAATGACCAATGTTTCCCGCGTCTCGGACGCCGCCTCGACGAACGACGACCAGAGGCGCTCTCGAGTGGGATTCAGCAGGAGCTCGTTAGTGGCCGGCGAAGGTCCGTCCCCGGAATCATAGAAGATGTCGGCGAGCTGCCTGGCTGGTGCCAAGTCGCGACGGACGACTGGTGTTGCGTCGGTCGTCAGGTAGCTGTCGACGCCAACGAATAGTGCTCGCCACTCGTCTTGAGGCGCGTCCGGCACGGAGTCGCGCGCGGCTCCGTCGTTGGAGGATGGTGCCGCCGGCTCGCCGGCGGTGGGAGGTGTGCTCATTCCTCCGCCCGCTGGTCCGACTGGGCCGGGCGGACTGGGACGGGCGCCAGCCGTAGGAGGCTCGAAGCCGTCGTCGTCATCACTGTCAGTGTTCGACGACGGGAAGAGATCCGGCACCCGCTCCGCCATGGCAGCTTCCCACAGCCGGTCAAAATGGTCGCACTGCGCGTCCGGATCGGCCATCCGGTCGAGCTTGGCAAGGAACTCGACGATCTTGAGCAGTCGCGGCAGGTTGGGAATCTGGGGCGCCGAGAAGACTTTCTTGATGAGGTTCGGACCGCAGTCGCAGGCGCGTGCCATGTCGCGGACCGATGGATATCCGGCGCGGGCATGGAGGCGGTGCAGCTCATGGTTGAGCTGCTTCAATCCTCCGGTCACGTCGCGAGCGCGACTCAGCGCCGCCATGCCACCCCTGAAGGTCAAGGCTCACCCGCCGGGTGGCAGGCGCGATCAAGCGTAGTGACCTTCGATGTGGTGGTCGAATTGAACGCTTCCTCAGGCTTTCGGTGTACCGGAATGTACCTGGGCGCCCCGGGCCGTAACCCACCAGTGGCCGAACGCACCAGTCCCTTCCGGGACAGTCCATGTTGTCGTCTCCCGTAACGCAGCGTGTCTGCGGGCCTGATCCGGGCACGAGAATTTTCGTCAGGTCCGGAAGGGTAGAAGGAGGACACGCCGATGATCAACGAGCTTTCCGGCGCGGCGCTGGACGGCATCGTCGAGAACCTGCCGACGGCGCTGATCATGGCCGGGCTGGCGGCGGCATCCGTGTTTGCTCGCCGCTGCAGGCGCAGGCGCAACGCGAAACATAGTGGCGAAGACGCCGCCTGATCCCGCCGAGCGCTCAAGGCCGTCAGCGGTCCACCGAGGGCCTTGAGCGCTCCACCGGTGAAGTTGCCGTGTATGCCCACGCCGACCGAGTGCCCGAAGTGCGGGGCGGTGGTCGACATCGCAGCGAAGCGCAAGCGGTGGCATCCGACGCCCGCCGAGAGGCGTGCCGGTTCGGCAGCCAGGGTTGGGAGGATTCTAATCCTCGGTGCCCTCGAAGCCCCAGCCCGATAAGCCCGAATTAGCCGATCCGCTGGCGGTTCTGGTGCTTGCACGGCTCAGCCGTGTAAACCTGCTCGTCAACGTCATGGTAGAGGTGGACCGGGCCACCGTAACGAGGCTTCACCGACTGAAGCTACGGTCCGGAGACGTCGGTGACGATCTGCTTGCATCCGTCCTCCGGGCGCTGCTGCCCCGGAACCGGCATTTCGTTCACGTGTACCCCTTCGGCCATGGGTGGGCCGCACCGAGCTTATCTCGGGGGCACCGTGGCGGCGGCCGGTTGCATCCGGCGTAGGGCGCCAGTTCGGCCGGGACGCTGGCGCGCAGCCGACCGGCTACGGTCTGCACCCATGCAGTACGCATCGCTTGTCGTCGCCATCTGCGGCCTAGTGCTCGCCTGCCTGTCGCTCGGCTGGCAGGCCGCGAACTTCGTGCTCACCGGTGGGCGGGTGAAGGTCGAATTCCGGGTCGGGGCCACGGGCGGCCGGGCGATGCTCACCGCAGAGCCAAACAGCTTCAATCCGGACTGGCTGACCGAACTAGCTCAGCAGGGCTACCGGCAGCCGATCGCTGCCGTCAGGGTGGCGAACGTGGGCCGGCAGCCGGTCACAGTCGAGCGGTGGGGCTTCCAGCACCCTGCTGCCGGCACCCTGTTTCCGGTGGCCGACTTCATCGGAAAGCCACTGCCGCACCGCCTCGAGGTGGGCCAGTCGGAGACCTGGGCAATGGACCTGGGGCCAGTTGTCGACCTGCTCAAGGTCGGGAACGAGATCGTGGCTAAGCGGCCGGTGCGGAGAACGCTTTTCGCGCAAGCGGTTGCCTCGGCCGGGTCGCCCGGAATTGTGGCTGTGGTTGAGCTAGCTGACGGCCGGGCGAAGCGGGGCCGCGGAACTCTGCGTTGACCGCCTCACCGGCTGCCTCTCTCGCAGACGCTCTGTAGGGGCCGCAACTCTGGTTCGATCTGCGGATGTGTTAAATGCAGAACAAGTCAGACCGGTGCGGATCTAGGAACTGCGCGGCGAACCCGTCCGTGCGCCCGTGGAGCAGCCAAGATCCCGGGCGGCCTGCCCCGTCGACCGTTCGACCTTGTTTCCTTCCATTGAGGGTGGACGCGCGCCTACCGGACATCGCTACGGCACCTTCCGTGATCGATCGGGGAGGGTGCCTCATGCCGTCCGCGTGGCTCGACCTGCCGGATGAAGCCTCGGTCATCGGTGACGAAGCGTGCGATGCGCTCGGCGGTGGCCTCGGCAGGGCGGTGGAGAGGTGCGGTGGGCGTGTACCGCCGACGGCCGCAGGAGCCCTGTACTCGCGATGATCGTGGCGGGCGATTCCGATGGCGGGCGCCACAGACCGCCGTGAGACCGACCTGCATCTGCCCGTGTCTCGAGGGCGCCGCCGGAGTCCGCCGGTGGCTATCGTCGTGTTCATGTTCAGCGCCTTCACCCGGAACGAACTCCTGCTGTCGATGATGGCGACTCTGGCGGGGGATGAGGTCGACCTGGAGCCGGCGAGGAAGGCGTTTGAGACGACGACGGGCGACTTCCGTGCGAAGTTCGCCGCTGCAGTGCAGGCGCGTCTGGCGGGGATAGCCGTTCCCGAGGTGTTCATCGACTTGCCGGATCACCCAGAGGGGCTGCGCAAATCGGATCTTGAGGCGTTGGTGCGGCCCGTCGCGGACGGCTTTCTTCGCTCCTACCCCAGCAAGGGCGAGCTGCTGGAGCAGGCGGCCAGGATTCGGCGGCGCCAGCAGCAGCGCCCGGCATGGATTCCCCGCGTCGGCCCGGACGGCGAGCTGACGCCGTCACCCGGAACCAGCTCGTCTGTCCTCGATCCCGATCCCGAGCCGGATCGGCCGCTGGTGGTTGCCGCCCTCGCCGAACTTGGCGAGGTGACCGTCCGGCTGCCAGCGGCGGGGGCAGAGCGACCGGAACTGGCGATGGTTCCGGGCGGAATAGGCGAATGGGAAACCGCCCTGTACACGGTGCTCGGTGTTGTCGCCGCCGATGCCCCGGCCGCGACCGTCGCGCTCGACGCGACGGCTAACGAGGCAATGGTGCCCGAAGAGATGCGTTGGTGGGCATCCGAGCCGCCGCAACCGGTGCAAGCCACGCAGGACCCCGGCATAGCCAGTGAACTGTTGGCCACACTTCCGACCCTGGGCGGCCTACCGGTCTCCGACACGCCCGAAGGGTACGAAGCCGTAATCAACGCCTTGGCGTGCGCAGGTGATTGGCGGTACAGCCCGCGATGGCAGCTGGAATCCTGGGACCGCGGCGACAATATCGCCGCTCTGGCGATCGCTCGTGCCGCCGTGGCAGGGTGGGCGGACGAGAGTCAGAGCGGTGTGATCATGTACGTATACGGTGGGGCGTTGTACGACGGCGAGAGTCTGGTCAGCGCGCCTAGTCCGCTGCATAGCTACCTGCTCACGATGATTCGGTCCGTCGATGGAACGGACACCGTCGACTCCGTCCACCGAGCAATCTTGTCGTGTCCGGGTGAGTACTGGTGCCACCGCGGCGGCTGCCCAGAGGTCGATATCCCGGACGTAGGCGCGCTGCTCACGCGGATCGTCACCGCCGCGCAGGCGGCGGAAGTGGCCGCCGGCGCTGGCGGCTGGGCCGCCGAGTCCTACCAGCGGCTTTACGGCCACGGCGACGGGTCCGAATACGCCGACAGCGTTCTTGAGCAGCTGACGGCGATTCTGTCCGGTGTCGGTTGGGTTGAACTGGAGCAGTCAACCTGGGAGGGCGGATTGGAGCAGGTGCTGCTGCGCCGGGGTGAGCATTGCTTGACGGCGGTGTATGACCCGGTAACCCGCCAGGTACAACTGGTCGACGGTAAGTCCGAGCTGGACTCCACGCTGCACATGCTGGCCGACGACGGTGTGCTCACCGACGATGGCGAACGGGAGAGCATCGACACCAGCGAGGCTGCCGTTGAACGCTGGGGCACGGACCTACTGACCGCAGCCGACGACCTGCTGCGCGGACGGATCACCGAGCTGCCGCAGCTGGCCTTCCCCATCCAAGCAACCGTGCTCGGGCTCCATCCACAAGCGGACGGCACGCTGCGTGGCCCCGAAGCTGCGACTCTCGCGCGTCACCAGGCCAGCGCGCTGCTGGCTACTGCCGGCGTTCTCGTGGAGCCCGATCGGTCCGTATTGCCCGCCGACCATCGATGAAGTGCTCGTGCTCGTGCTCGTGCCCGTTCCCGACGCCCGAGCACTCACGGAGCACAATGTATCGGTGCCTGCGTCCCCGGTAGCCGGTGTGGCGCCACCCGTTCAGGCCCCACACCAAAGGTCTTGACCCCAGGCTGCCGCTTCCGGGCACTGGCGACCCTGTCTGCACCCGCACGTCCTCGAGGCACTCTCACTCGACCATGGCTACCCTGAGCTGGGTGACCTACCCCCGACAGGCCCGTGTCTCTCCGACTCTCGATAGGGCTGGCGATCCCGGCCGAGGTGAGGACTACCTCAGACGAATCGCGGAGGCAGTAGAGCGCATAGCTGATGTGCTCGCTGGTCCTATTCCTCAGCAGGAGCCGGAGGCCACGCCGACGTATCCCATCGTCGACTGCGATGACCCCTCTGCAGAGGTGACGGTCGCCGAGCCGCACATCCAATGCTCAGCTGGGCGCCTCTACATCGCTGTGTGCACCTACTGCCCTGACCGTCCTGGTCAGGTCGCCGACCCACGTGAACCGGCTACCTGGCTGGAGTACGGCGAATCCTCGTATGACCTCGATGAACAACGAGGCGCCCTCACCCGTCACCTAACCCACCACCACAAGCAGGCCGATCCCACGGCAGCACTTCCGGTCTGGAGGTGGTCCGATCACGCGTGTCCCCGATGCGATGCGCCGGTCGAGCATAAATGCCGCACCCGCTCTGGGCGTCCGAGCACCGCAGTCCATGCCGAACGATGGCACGATCATTCAGGCGAGTACTGGTGAACCTCCGGCACGCGAAGCAACACGTCGTCACGCGAATCGCCCCTACCAGAGATGTAATTAAAGGAGACAGTCTCAGCGTGGCCATCGTCGGCGAACGGGTACCTCACGTACCGGAATCTCCGAGGGGTGAAGCGGTCGGTCGACAACCGTCCGGATGGTCCAAGGGGTGATCCGGTCACGTTCGTGCTCTTCCGCGAACCGGGTGGAATGCCAATCCTCACCCGCACGCTCAAGGGCCGCGATCACCTCCGCGACCAGCACATCGAGGCGGTTGTTCTCCGCCTCTGCCGCCAACAGCCGTTCGTGAGATGTGACTGCGCCATGCCCGCACCATTGGCGTAACAGTTCGTGTTGGGGCCGGTTCCAGCGTCGATACTTGTCGTACTCCCACTCGGGCGACGACCACTCCTTCTCACGGGTCAGTACATTAAGCTCCTCGGAGCCGTGCTTGCATTTGCGCCGACACGCGGCCTCCTCCTCCATGATGATGTTCAGGACCGGCGTCGGGTTAGCCCGGCAGGCCAGTTCAGCGAGGAGCAGCGTTCCGGCTGGGGAGACCATCTTCGAGGCGTTGAGGTCGAACCACTCAACGCCGACGAGGATCTCTTCGATCGGCCGGTGAGTGATCTCGGCGAGCCGGGTTGCATCGTGGACAGTTGTGGCGCACGACACTGGTGACCACTCCATCTCCGCTACATCCTCAGGAATCAACAACTGGTAGACCTGCTCGACGCAGGCCTCCTCGGTGTTATCGAGATTCCGGTCATCGATACGGTGCCAGTTGGCCATTAGCTCGTCGTAGGCGGCAACCTCATCCCAGGGCACGCGCAACCGATTCCCCGTAACGTTTTCCGTGCGCGTGGCCGGATCGTCGATGAACGCCACGTCGAGGCGGGCGCTGTTCTTCTTCGGCGTCACCGCCAAGATTCGCACACGTTCTGACACGGCGTTGTCGCGTGCCCGGTAAGCCCATTCGTCTCCCACTACGAAGCGAGAGGAATCAAATCCCATCTAAAGGTCCTTCCCGAGGGCCAACAGCCTGGCTCGTAGGCCGCCGCCGTCTCGCGCTGAACGAGTTCCTGAACCTTCCGAGAGGCACGCCGAGCGATAGCGGGGCGGTGAGTCGCGGCAGCAGCCGCAGAGCGAGGTTCTTCTCATGTATCAGATGCTGGGCCACAGTTCCCACGTGCCGCGGGCTCCGCCGCGAACCTCAGCATCGGGAAATCGGGCCTTGGCGTCGGCGAGTCGGGCGAGAACGTCATCGATCTTTCCGCCTGATATGACTGCCAGTGGTTTGGGTCGGGCGGCGGCCTTCTTCGCCTTGGGTGGGTCCGGGGCGAAGATCTCTCTCAGCATCGGTGGCAGCATGGCCCGCCACTGCTCCCCGGTGAAGTCCGGCAGGGCCAACGATCCGCCCCACCGGTGCTCCAGTTGGTAGGCGGTGCATGCCGAACACCGTTGCCACCAGCCGGGCATCAGCCGCGCGAGCGTTTCGGCGGTCGAGCCGGCGGGAGGGTCGGGCCGGAAGAGGCACAGTGAGAGGGCGTATTCGTGCCACTGGGAGGGGGCCTGACACTCGGAGCACATGCTGGCGGGCGGTGGTGGCCGCATCGCCAGTAGCGTCGTGAACCGCTTCCGCTGCCTTGCCTTGTGCAGTTCGCGTAGCGTCGGATGTCGCCAGAAGGTCATGTGGGAGCCCAAAGATGACGAACGCCGTTCCGCTGGGTAGTAGCCGGCGTGGTCAACGACGTCCTCGGGGTCGCCGATCTTGCTGCGCAGGTCCCGGGCGGCCGTCTGCCGCTCGGCCACGCGGCGCTCTGCCGCATTTTGCTGCCCGCGGCTGGCTGGTGCGGCGAGGATGTGAGCGAAGAAGGCGGCATCGGCCTCCGTTCGCATCAGCTCAAGGCGGAGGTTCTCGCGTTCCTTGCTGTACAACTCGGCTGCACGCGCAGCCCGCTGTTGCTTCTTCGCTTCGTGGCGGCGATCGCACTCAGCGAGGAACTCCTCCGCGCTGGCTTCCGGATCTTGGTGCGCCTCCCGCTGCGGCACACCGTTGTCCCAATCGCCGAGGATCGCCCACCGCCGGTCATGCTCCTGCTGTGCTCGGCCCTCCTGCCACCAGTCCCACTCACGCTCCACGTGGCCCAACGTGAGCTGGGCCAGTTCACGGAGTAGATCGGCTGGGCTGCTCCGGCCGTCCGCTTTGCGGGTCCAGGTGACTCCGTTGGGAGCTATCACCTGCATCGCGTGGGAGTCGGCACGCCGGCCGTCGGTCATGCTCACCATCCAAGGCATCGGTCACGAGCCAGTCGTGGGCTTGTCTATCGAAACGTCGACCAACGTCGGTGCTATCAGGGTCGAGCCCAGTCGCGACGGACTGAATGTCCGCACAATCAGAAGCCGGAATCGGCAGAGCTGACAGGCGGTGCCTCGGTTGGAGGCTCGCGCGCCCGGTCTGGCTGCTGGAGGCGCCGCAGGTGCGCAGGATCATGCGTGGGCCGTGCAGCCTCGGGCTCACGACGCTCTGAGTGTGCCGCCGTCCTTCGAGATCAACCTGGCGGTGTGCCTGGTTCGGTCAGCTGCGCCACCGCCAGGCTTGCGGATTGCCGCGCATGCCGTGGTGCCACGTCTTCTTGTAGGCGAGGATGTCGGCGTACTGGTTGCGGGTCTCCTCCGAGCGGTACGCCTTCTCCGGCTTGGCCGCGCTCCACTCGCCCATGAAGGGCGCCAGGTCTCTGGGACGCGGTTCCATGTCGAAGTCCACCTCGGCGAGCGCAGCCGGGTTGATCGTGGGGTCGAGCCGGTCAGCTTCCTTCCTCGCCCAACTCGCCCATCGATCGAGATTCTGGCCAGCACCAGCGCCTTCTGGGGCGGAGGCTTCGAGCGCAGCGCAGAAGCTCCGGATGGCGTCCGCTGCCACCCAGTTGTCGAACGCCGCACGGAAGCGGTCCGTGCGAAGCTTCTCAGTCGCCTGGACCGTGGCAGCTGCCTTGGTCTGCTCCCACTGGGCACGTTCCTCGGCGTTCTGCCGCTCCCGACGCTCCTCCTGTTCCCTGCGAATACGCTCCCACTCCTCGTGCTCGCGCTGGTCGGCCAGGTAGCCGGCCTCCACGTCTTTCAGGATCTTCTGGACGCGAGTCTCAAGCAGGCTGCGCTTGCCGTCGGTCCAGGTGTCCGAGTTGCCGTGGCCGGATCGATTGACCTCAAGGACAAGCCGGCCGCTGGGCACACGATCGAACTCGGGCAGCGGTGTCCATGGTTGCCGCCTTTTGCGCCGCTGCTCGTCATCAGTGAGGACGTGCGGCACCTTGTCGTACTCCTCGCTGATCCTCACCGCGCGCTGGGACTTCTCCAACCGCAGCGACAGCGTGGGCCGCGAGCCCTTGGTGTTGACGACCAAGCGGTGCCCGCGGCTGCGGACCGCTGCGGCGAGCAGGCGTACGAACTCCAACGCCCGAGGCAGCAGGTCGGCCGATACGGCGAGCGCGGCCGGGTTCTTCTGCAGGGCGGCGACGATCTCCTCGTCGACCGTGAGCTGGTGCTGTGAGGCGATCCGGAAGGCGTCCCACCCGGTGCTGGCGCCGTTGGCCTTGTCGTAGAGCCTGACGACGATGTCCCCGCGGCTCCGACCGGTGTGTCGGAGCTCGTGTCCGTCCGGAACAAGCTTGTGCTGCTTTGCTGCGTGGATGGCACGCCGGTATCGCGCCCGGGTCTGCTCGTCCGGCTCATTGACGTGTACGACCCCGTCACCGTGTGCCAGTTGGTCGACCAGTTGCTGCGCCAGGACCATGGTCGCCGAGGTCGTGCCATCGGTGCTTGCTGCTGCGGGCTGCTGTCGGGGGACGGGTGCCGCCTTGCCTTTCCGCCGGGTCGTTGACGGGCTGACATTGTGAGCGGGGTCCTCGGGGTGGTACCCGTGCTGAAGGTAGAAACGGCCTGCCTCCGTGACGGTCGCCCGCCACGTTCCGTCCTTACGCGTGACGTTCAGCAAGTGGCGGTTCTGTAGAGCACGCGCGGACGTTCGATGTGCGGCACCCTCCGGGGTGCTGAGGTCATCCCCGTCGGCAATCCGACGCAAGAGGTTCACCTGGCGCTCGTTAAGCCGGTCCCAGCGCTGCATCAGACAACCGTGCCCGGTGGCGACAGTCAGCGCAACGATATGTACAAGGGGCGGCAGGATGTCTGGTCATCCGCGTACGAGCTGGCCAGAGTGCTGCGCGCTTGAAGGGCTGCAGCGGGTCCGGTCGAGGGCAGGCTCGGTGAGTGCCCCGCTGATCTGCGTGAATCGGCGGTGGGCAAGGGGTGCCTCGTTGCGTACGAGGACGGACAACTAGCGGGGCGTCGGCGGGCAGAGACCTTTCTCAATCCGCCAGGGTGGCTCGCCACCCGGTGACCAGTCGCGCTACCTCGGGGTATCGATCTTCGGGTGCCGCGCGGGTGGCGTGGGTGGCAAGTCGGGCTTGGGTCGGGGTGCCTCGCCAGCCGGTTGGGGAGTCGAGCAGGTGCCAGATGGTGCGGCCGAGGGTGTAAACGGTGGTCCGTTGGTCGATGACGGCGCCGGGGACAAACTCTTCTGGGGCCATGTAGCGGCGGGATCCGGGCAGGCGGTCGGCGTCGAGGACGAAGGGGCCGGGCCGGTACTCGTCCATGTCAATCAGCCACATCTGTCGAGCGTCGAAGTCGTAAAGGAAGCAGCCGTCGTATAGGTCGACCGCGACGTGGCCAGCCGCTGCGACGGCCTCGTGCGCGTCGAGGATCCTGGTGATCGCCGCCTTGACGTCGGGGAGGGGCAGCTGTTGGAACCGGGTAAGTGCGGCTCGGTCCGAGCCGTGCGTGGTGGCGTGGTTGAGTACTGACCCGTCCTGCCAGGGGTAGATCAGCACTGGCCCGTCAGGGCTGTTGAGGATCTGCTCGGGGCGGACGATCGCCGGGTGCTGAACCGCGGCGTGGAATCGTGTGGCCCGGATCAGTGAGAGGCGGGCCGGCGCGGTGGTGGCCTTCTTGACAAACCAGCGGCGCCCGCCATTCTCGACGCCGTAGGACAGGCATCCCGAGTCTTGGTCGCTAAAGACCGTGAACGCGGACGCGAGCGGCAGGTCGGACATGTTGGCGAACCTACGTCCTCACGTGGCCGTCGGGTCCTTCGATCGTCTCGCACCGCCCCGACGCCCCATCTCAGGGGGCGTCATCCCTCGGCAGCGCGTCGTCGATGACGGTGTCGACAAGGTCGAGCAATCGGTGGGCCGCAGTGATGGCGGGGCGCAGGGTTCGGTGGGCGGTCGGCTCGATGCGCTCGCCGAGGATCTGCCGCAGTGTGGAGGTGTCGGCGCCGGATGGAAGGCCCAGGTGCCGAGTGATGGCGGCATGGCGTGGTTGGTCGCCGCGGGCGAGGTACTTGGCGGCCAACTGCACCAGCAGTAGGACGCTGGTCGGGTGGTTCGGGTCCGCGCCTGTGGTGTCCGAGGTGCGGTGCCGGTCCAGTAGTTGCATGAACGCCAGGTCGGTGCGCGGCGGTGGTGGCGTGCGGTGGAGTAGGAGCCGACCGTTGGCGGGTAGGGCGGCGGTGGCTTTGGGCCATAGGTAGAGGTCGACCAGCACCGGCAGGGTGGCTAGTTCGACGCACGCGGTCAGGTAACCGCCGTCGGCGGGTGCGTTGCGGGGCTTGCCGCTGGTGAAGAGCACCGACCCGGGCAACCGCAGGCCGGCGACCGGATCACCGAACACGCTCGGCGGTGTGGCGTCGTCGACGGCTACGACGAGGTCGATGTCGCTGTACGGGTCGGCGTTGCCTTGCCCAAGAGATCCCACGAGCCACGCCGCGTTCACAAATCGTCGCTGGTGCAGCACGTCGACGGTGGCGGCGAGCCAGGCTGTACGGGCTTTGGCCAGGGCTGTCGGCGGTGCGGCCCATTGGGGCTGCGGCGACACCTTGGCATGCCTTCGCTGGCTCATGTCGGTCCGCCGCAGATGCCCGTGTGCTCTGCGGACTGTGCGGGTTCGCGGCGGTCGTCGGCGGCTTCGATGAGTGCTGCCGGTACACGTACAGCGAGTTGTTCCGCCTGGTTGAGGGTGAGCGTCCCGGTCCGGCGGAATGCGTCGTAGTCGCACAGCAGGTTCGTGAGTTGCTTGCCCGGCCAGTGACGGAGAGCTTCCGCCACTTCGGGTAGCTGCAGGGGTGCCTGCGGCTGCCGCTGGATGACTATGAGCCGAGCGGCGCATGAGAGCACGCCCAGAACTTGGCGGGCGAGGTCCTCGCGCTCGAAACTGCTGTCGTGTCTGGCGCTGAGGCCACTCACGGCGATGTCGTGAAGCGCAGCGATGTCTTCCGCAAGATTGGTTGCTGCTGGAGTTGTGGTGTGCGTCGGGCCAGCGCCTGCGATCACGGCGGTGTCGAGGCCGACGCGGTCCAGCGCCACCCGCATCGTCATGTCGTGCAGAGCGCCGAGGCTGCGGACGGCGCCAGGGTGTCCGCCGCTGAGATGTAGCGAGGCTCGTATGCCGTGGAGTTCGGAAGCTTCGGCCACGATTTTGTTGATCTTGACTGCTGTCCGTGAGGACGCGGGGAGATTCCAGGCGACGAAGTCGACGTCGCTCCAGCCGTCGATGAAGTCGCCGCGGGCGGCCGATCCGCACAGCCCTATGCCCGCTTCAGGATGCCCGGCGATGGCGGCCTGAACGTCCGTTGCGACTTCGGTTATGAGTTGGCTGAGGCTTCGGCTGAATGGGAGTGGCCCTGCCGAACGCCAGGCGATGATGGCGAGGGCGCGGTCCAGGATCGGCTGGAACTCAACGTGGGTGGCCGCTCGTCGGGCGGCGGGGGCCTCAAGCCAACGAGCTTGGACGAAGCCCTCGTCTCGGGCTGGCGTTGTGGCGGTGGTCGCGGTGGTGAAGAGGAACCAGTCGACGGTCTTCGCCGCAGGCGAGCCGTCGCTGTCGGCGAAGACGTACTTCTCCTGTCCGAGGTACGCGCCGTACTGAGCACGGGTCAGGCCGGCCTCCTCGGCTACTTCCCGCACGGCTGCCTGCAGTGGCGCCTCGCCCGGCTCGAGGCGACCCTTCGGGGCTACGGTCTGTCGTTCGCCGTTCCCCCGGACCTGATCGAGAAGCAGGATCGAAGGAGCGCCTAGGTCGTTGGTCGTGACGACGGCACCGGCGGAGGAGTATCGACGAATCACGGCTGGGTTCCTCCGGAGGGCTGCCTGGATGGATTCAAACGCGTCGCGAAGACGAGCTATGCGGTCCTGCGGGGCAGGAACGTTCATTGGTGCCTGGCATCCCACTACGCCCTGGGGCGGGCATCCCAACTCGCGGGCTTCTACTCAGGCGCGACGATGGTCGAGGCCATAGTTGTTCCACCACGACGGTCGGTGCCTTCGAAGGGCTCCTGCGACTCGGGTCAGTAGCAGCCAGTTACCGTTCAGTGTCAGTGCCGCGTCCTCCGGCCTGCTGGCGAGCAGCCGGTCGACGGCTGCGACCATGTCGGGGACCGCCCTGCCGGACGTGTCGTCCTTGAGCATGTGGAAGACGATGTTGACGTACGTGTCGGGTTCCCATTCCCATTGGGAGCCGTCGTCGTCCTCGGCGTCGTAGTAACCGTTTTTGCCCGCATAGACGCTGATGGTGTAGCCGGACTCGTCACCGAGGTCAGCGCCGAGTAGTCGGGGGTATCCGGGCAGAGTTGACTCCTCGACGTTCCCAGGTGCCGCGATTTCGGCCACTTGTTCCAGCGGGATGTCACCCGCCAGCGTCAGTCGGTACTCGATACCCACGTGCTGCCTGCCTTCTCAGTCTCGTCGGACGATTTGAATGATCTCACCGCTGCGGGTCAGCGCCGTGAGTTCTTTGAGGTGGTGGATGGGCCAGTCGTCGAACTGCTTCTGCAGGGCGCCGAGGTCGCCACGCCAGTCCTGCAGGTTGAGCATGATCCGTTGGGTCTGCTGGCTGGCCACCTTCCCCGACACTTCCGTCCACACGCCGCGCGTGGCTTTCGCGGGAGTTGGCGAGTAGCAGTCGAAGACATGGCCTTCGATCAGGTAGTCCGGGTCCTTGTCCGGCTTCCCGCCGTCGCCCGTGTTCCGCCGCGCCTCGGCGATCTCCTGCCTGGTCGGGTTCTGGTGCAAGCGGTAACCCTTGCCGGCGACGGTGTCGGCACACGCGTTCTCCAACTCCAACGCACGCTGCACCTTCTGATCCGCCCGTGGCGGAATTTTGGTTCGGGGCCCGGTGGGTGATCCGCCGAGGACGCCGGTCGGGTGCCGGCTCCACGGCGTGGGGTTACGGTCACCGAAGGCATCGCCGCCGGAGGCGGGAGGCGGCGAGTTCGGATTGCTGGTGGCAAAAGGGGGCGGGCTGGCCGGTCTGGGACTGCCAGCCCCGATCAGTTTCCCGAGGACCCGATCTGCCGTGCTTCAGCGACCGCGGCTTCGATGAGTTGCCGAGTGGTGCTGGTGCGCTGGACTACCAGTACGAGGACCTGCTTAATGCTTTCCAGCGCCTGCAGCAGCGGTCCGGGCTGCCCGCCCTGAAGGATCATGGTGACAAGCCGCTGTGCCTCACCGACCTGAGCGATAGTCGCTGCCGTCGCGTCTCGGGCGCTGTCCACCGCGGCCTGGACGGGTGTCAGCCCGGCGATCGTCTCCTGCGGAGTCGCCCCATGCGGAACAGATGCGGTTGCCTTCGTTGCCTCACCGATCGAACCGCCGAGGCTGCCCAGGCCGCCTTGAATATCGGTGATCGCACTCCGCACTCGCGTTACGCCCACCGCCACCGCGGCGAAGCCAGCGCCCGCGGCTCGCAGGGCCACCTCCTGTGCCTGGCTGTCGGCCGCGGCTGCCAATCCCTGCGCGCGCTCGACGCCTGCCGCCAGGGCCCGGAGCTCAGCGGTGATCTTTTCGATGTGCGACACGTGGTCGGCTCCCCAATCGAAGGCGGTGATGATGTCCGGCAGCCGAAACTACCGGGCTATCCGGGAGGCCCACCAGACATCGGCAGCCGAAGACTTGGGTGCCCGGAGTGTGGCGTGGATCAGCGGTGAGACTTGGCATGGCGGACGGTGGACGTTGGATTCGTCCGGGGCGTAGGCGCAACATGCGAACGACACAGGCCCAGCAACTCGGGCTACCTTGTCTGGGTCCTGGTGCCGATGATGACCTCGGTGCGGACGAGTTCATCGAACAAGCCGGTGGGGCTGTACTTGATGAGGGCGTCTCGAAGGTCGGCTTCGAATGCCGCCTTGTCTGGTCCTAGTTGCGCTGGGCTGCTGTATGAGTAGGAGAACTGCAGCCCAATGACCTCGTCGAGGGTCCGCGTAACGGTGCGATCCCAGGTGTGGATCTCGAGGTGCCGGAACGTTGACTGGGCGAGGACATCTTGGTGGCGTTCTGCGGGGTGCTGGTAAGTACCGCTACCGGCACGCCGGCCGGGACCGAGGTAGCGGGTTCGTACCTCGGCGATGGCATCGGTCCAGGGGGCCGGTTCGATGTCACCCGGTGCGCCGCCGGAGGCGAGGACGACGGCACCGGCGGGCTCGATGATCTTCTCGAGGTCGCGCAGGGTCTGGTGTCGGTCGGTCCAGTGAAATGACGCACCCATGGCGGTGAGCATGACTGGGCCGATGTTCATCGCGGGCAGGGTCGTGGAGTCGCCGAGCAGCCAGGTGATGTTGCCTGTCCGCTGTGCTTCGGCGAGTGCGCGGCCCTCTTCCAGCATGCCGGGTTCCGGGTCGACGGCAATGACTTCACCGACAAGCGCCGCGAGCGGCAGCGCGATCGTGCCCGTGCCGGTCCCCAGGTCCAGGACGCGCTGAGTGCCGTCGAGGCTGAAGCGCAGGCGAAGATGCTCGTACATGGCGGGGTCGTAGCCGGGCCGATATCTGGCGTAGTACGGAGCCGTAGAGACGAACAACTGGTTGGGCTGCTTCGGCATGGGCACGTTCTCCTTGTCGGTCCGCATGCTGGGTGGTCGTTGAACGCGTAGCCGCGCACTCGTTCAAATCCTGGCATCAGGCGTGCGCTAATCCGGGCACCAGCAGCTGCTGGTCGACGGATCCTTTCCCCACTCGCACGGACGCGAGGACATCGAGCAGGCCCGTGCTGATGCCGCCGCCCGAACGTGACTGGCACCGGGGGTCTCCGACCGGCATCCGCAGGCGATGAGTCAGCTGCCGCCGAATTGTAGGAGTGGCACGTCGTACAACGTCGTGTCCGGGACGCGGCGCATGACCGGTGCAGCGACCTCGATGATCAGCATCTCGGTGAGGAACTGGACGGTGGCACCGAGTAGGTGGCTGGTGTGCCCGCTGGCGCTATGTTCCTTGAGGCCGACGCTCGCGTGGATGTGTGGCCGGATCTGGTCCGCGGTCTCGTCGTAGGCGATGGTGCCGCCGCCGAGCGCCTCGACGTTGGACAGGTGTACACGATCCCAAACTGGTGCCTGGGGGTTGTCGAGGCGTTGGCAGGTGCCGACGATCTCGACCGAGCTGAAGCCGGCGATGAAGACGGGGATATAGCCGTGACGTGACGAACACCGTTGGTTCGGCAGGCGTCCGCGAGGGCGGAGAAGAAGTCCTCGCCGTGGTCGAAGGTGATGCCGATCATTCGTCCCGGCGTGAGGTCGTGGCTGCGCATGCGGCATCTCCGGCTGCTGACTCGGGGGTCGTTGATGTGTGAGCATCGATGGGATGACAGACGGTGCGGGTAGTCGTGTCGGGAGGTTCGGTGGGCGATCGCAAGCGCAGTAGCCGACGGCAGCGGCGGGAACCGATCCGGCGGATTATCTCGGCCACCCGCGTGCTGGCGCGTCCGCGGCTCAGCCCGGACGAGAGAGCCCTGATGCCGGTGTACGAGATCAGCCCGATGTTCGGACGGCTCGTGGAGGCGCCGGTGGAGTTGGTGCCGCTGCTCGCGGTCCTTGCCGTGCTGCACCAAGCGCAGAGCGGTAAACCCGTTGGTACCTGTGTTCCGACGAGTCATCAGGTCAGCGGCGCGCTGCGGCATCTTGGCTTCGAGGCGGAGCCGGTCGCTGCTTGCGCCACGCTGTACCGGGTGACCGACACATTTGCCGAGGTGTCCGAGGTCGGGGTGTGGAAACGACCACCGGTTGTCCAGGCTGATGGCACCACGAACGGGCACATGGTCGTGTGGACGCCGTCGTTCGCCCAGCTTGTGGATGCGACCCTGGTGCAGGATCCGCTTCTGCTGGCGGCGGCCCAAGTTGATCCGCTCTACTCGACGCCGGTGTTCGTTGACGTTCCCTCCGATTGGGACGAGTTCCTTGCCACTCGGCCCATCGCCTGGCTCGACGATCGCCTCTACGCGTCCTGGGTCTTGACCCCGGAGTGGACGACGGCCATGGACCCCGTCCTAGAGGGGGAGACTGGCGCTGTCGTAGAACGCGGCGCACTCGGCCTGGCCACCGATGCGCTCGGCCTCATCGAAGCCGTCGGAGCGGAGCGGGATCTGAGCGCCCTGCCGGTCCGGTGGCCACGGCTCGGGGCGCTGCTTCAAGGTCAGGAACATCTGGCGGAGTTGCCATCCGAGCCACCGTTGCGCCCAGATGCCTGAGGCGGGAAACGGGTAGAAGAGGCTGAAGTACGTTCTACGCCAGGGCGAAACAGTATTGCCGGGAGGTTGTCTTGCGATTAAGCCTCAACATCTCTATCTCTCACGTCGGCTTGCCTCTTGTCGACCGCCTGAAATCCGCCGTTGGCGCTGGCTTTGACGCGATTGAGATGTGGTGGCCGTTCAAGCGGGCAAACCCTCCTCGCGAAGACCTCGCGGCTCTGGCGTCGGAGATCCGTTCAGCGGGCCTGAAGTTGGCGCTGTTGAACCTAGACGGAGGTGATTTGGTTGCTGGTGAGCGAGGAATTCTGTCTCATCCTCATGCCGCCGAGCGCTTCCGCGCCAACTTGCAATCTGCTTTATGGCTGGCCGAAAAGACCGGATGTGCGGTTTTGAATGCCCTGTATGGGAATCGATATCCCGGCCTAGATGAGAACTTGGCGGATGATCTGGCGGTCCATCACTTGGCGGCGGCATCCCGGGCGGCATCAGACATTGGTGCTGAAGTCGTGGTAGAGGCATTGAACAGCGAGGACTGCCCAGCCTATCCGCTGGTTACCCCCGAGGCCGTGGTCGGACTGATTGAAAAAGTCCGGATTGCAGAGGCTGCCCAGATTGGCTATTTGTACGATGTCTACCATGTTGCCAAGATGGGAATAGAACCGATCGGCGTGGTTCGAGACTATGGCGCCTACATTGGACATGTTCAGGTGGCGGACTTCCCTGGACGCGGTATCCCAGGTAGTGGGTCAATCCGCTTCCCAGAAGTGTTTGCGGCGCTGCGAACCGCAGGATACGCCGGTTACATCGGAGCAGAGTGCCACGGGGCTGACAGCATTAAGTCTCGGGATTTGGCTCGGCTGATGAGGGTCCGGCCGTCGGGCGGGTAGCGTGCGATCGTGCGTAGGTCTCTTCCTTGAACCAATAAAGCGCGCCCGTAACTCCATGCCTGTGGATGATCGGGGCAACGTCTCGTTCGACGCAGAACTCGTAGAAGGCCCGCCGCGTTCCTTCCCACCAAGCGAAGTCGTCCAAGATGATGACACCGCCGACCACTACACGGTCATAGAAGTGCCGTAAGGCGGCGCGAACCCCGTCGTAGAAGTCGGCGTCGATGTGAAGGAGGGCGACGGCGTCCGGGCCCGGCTGGGCAAAAGTCTCGGCGAACCATCCTTCGCGAAGGATGGTGGCGTCGGCGCTCAGGCCCGCCTCGGCAAGTCGGGCTTGCACGCGCTCCGGCTTGCCGATCAGCTCGCCGGCGAATCGTGCGGCCTCATGGCCGTCGGGGATGGTGGGAGTAGGCAAACCTTGGAAAGAGTCGTACAGCCACAGGCGTTTCGGGTAGTGACGGATGGCGAGGCCGATCGCGGCGGCGGATCCACCGTTGTAGACGCCGCACTCGACCATGTCGCCGGGAAGTTGCCGCGCGCAGGCCTGCGCGGCAAGGTTGTACAGCAAGGCGAGCCCTTCGATCGAGTTCAGTGCCTCGTGGCGAAGTGGCCAGAGCTCCTCAGGCACGTGCATGGGATCCTCCGGGTGGGTCGGCATGGGCATGCTGCGAGTAGCTCCTGATTGCCGAGATAATGCGCTCGGCACCCTCGTCGAGATCCGCTTTGGTCACGCCAGCTGTCGGGTAGAACCTGGTAGGCATGGCAGGTAGGACGCCTGCGTCGAGGAAGTGCCGTCGCAGTGCTGCGGTAGTTGAGGCTGTTGCCCTTCCGCTGGGCTTGATCCAGAATCCGCCGGGCAGGCCTGTGACCGAAACGCTGAGCCCCTCCTGCCCGACGTGGTCGGAGACTGCGGTGAGCAGAAATTGGCCCGCTCGCTGCAGGGACTGCATGGACAGGGCACCAGGTGTCTGTAGGAGGTCGATGGTGTGGGTGACGGCGGCAGCCGCGAGTGGTGAGCCGTTGAGTGTGCCCCCGTGGACGACACGGTGGTCAGCGCAGAGCTGCAGGAGATTGTCAGAGGCAAGGACAGCGCTGACCGGTACCGCCCCGCCGCCAAGCATCTTTCCGAGCAGGGTGATGTCTGGTGTCACCGAGCTGGTCGCCTGCCATCCGCCCAGTCCGGCACGGAATCCAGTGATGATCTCGTCGAAGATCAAGACCGCATGGTGGCGGTCGCACTGCTGGCGAACCAGTTCGAGGAAGCCCGGCGCGGGCGCTACCGCTCCAGCATTGATGGGGTATGGCTCCAGCAAGACCGCAGCGACGCTGTCCCCGTAACCGCGGAAGACGGCTTCGAGGTCGTCCAGGTTGTTCCACCGAGCGAGGTAGTTCTGTGTCTCCACCTGGTGGGGCGCAGAGCCCTCAGTAGCCCGCGGGTCGTCTGGCAGCACTGCGGGCTCGGGGAAGGTCTGTGGCGAGTACCCGCCGCCGAGCAGCGCGTCGAGGTGGCCGTGGTAGTGCTCTGCGAAGCGCAGGACCCGGGTGCGGCCGGTCGCGGCGCGGGCCAGCCTGATGGCGAGTTGCGCTGCTTCGGTCCCGCTGGTGCAGAAACGGGCTGCGGAGTGCTGCGGAAAGAGTTGCAGGACTGTGGCTGCGGTGTGTTCGATTGCGGCGGAGGGCAGGGAACCTGAGACGACCTTGGTGCCGGCCGCGACGGCTCGTTCGTATGGACGGCAGCCATGTGGGAAGGCTCGTGCCCCGAAGGCGGAGAACAGGTCGAACATGCGGCGCCCGTCGACGGTGGTAAGCCAGGTTCCAATACCTCCGGCGATCACCAGGTGCGGCTCGTGACCGGGCATGCGGAAGTTGTAGTTCACCCCGCCGGCCAAGCGGTTCATTGGTGTGCCATCAGGCCGGTGATGCGCGTTCGGACGAGGTCGTGGGTAACGCCGGGCGCGCGTTCAGTGATTCGGGCGCGTACGAAGTCGAGGTAGGCGGTGATGACCTCGCGTTGTTCGGGGGTGTGTGCCGAGGAGTACAGCGCGTCCGTGATGTGGGGACGGGTGTAGAAGGCGTACTCGATGACGGCGACGAGGTCGTTCAGGGTGCCTTTGTCGATGGACTCGCACACTGACGGCAGTCCGACAGGTTGGTCGAGGCCCCAGCGTTGGATGTCGGGGATGACGGTGAGGCCGGTCTCACCGCCGAGGCTCAGTTGTAGGTCTCCGCCGCGGCGGCGTGCCCTCATGAATTCCCGGGTTCGGGGGTCAGGTGTTAGGACGTTGCAGCTGATGGCGAAGAGCGGCAGGGCCAGGAAGGCGTCCAGTTCGGCAAGCACATCGGGGACCGTGTGGTGCGGTAGCCCGACGATGAGCCCGCTGACAGCTCCAATGCCGTGCCGGTCGAGGGCAGTTGCCACCGTGTGGTTCTGGGCGACAGTTGTCGCCTTGTTGAGGTAGTCGAGGCTACGCTGCGTCATGGCTTCGAGGCCTAGGAAGACCCGCTGACAGCCGGCTTCCGCCATCCGCTCTGCGACTTGGTCGTCCAGGATTTCGGATCGGGCATAGCAGAACCATGGCAGCCGGATCTCGCGCAGGATGTCGATCAGCGCATCGAACTCGGGGTGCTGCAGGAGGTCGTCGTCGTGGAACTCGATGGAGTCGTAGCCCCGGTCCCGCAGCTGCGTGAGATCCTGCCTGATCCGTTCGACAGGGCGCGCCTGCATGCGGCGGTGGATGAGGTAGGTGGAGCAGAAGGAGCAGCGGGCTCGACAACTCTGGGTGCAGACGTAGATTTGCGGGTTGACGCCGAGCAGGCGGGTGTAGCTGGTCGCGTAAACGCCGGTATCGAGGTCGCTGAGTAGGTCGTATGCGAAGCAGGGCACGGATGTCGTCTCGATGGAGTTGTCCGTCGCCGCTCGCCCGTCGACGCGCGTGTCTCCGAGTTGGCAGCAGATGCCGGCGAGCCGTGCGTGGGCGAGGAAGTCAGGTGCGCCCAGTCTCTCGATGATCGTCACGAGGGCATCGCGGCCCTCGCCGCGCACAATGATGTGGCAAGGGAGGTCGTCGTCGGGTACCACGGTGACGTGCGCACCGCCGAGGACGACGAGGATATTGTCTCCGGCGAAGCGCCGACAGTAGTCCGAGACGTGGTCGATGCTGGAGGTGTAGGTGCTCATCCCGATGATTCCAAGGGCCGCAGGTCTCAACCAGGCGCGGATGGCGGCTTCCATCGCATCCCGGTCTTCGAAGGCCTCTTCGTCGAAGTAGCGCACCCAGTCGTGCAGGTCGCGGTCCACGAAGTGGTCACGTAGCTGTTGGGCCAGGTTCAGCAGGCCGAGGGCGGGAAAGTGGGCGCTGAAGAGCGCTTTGCTGCGGACCGCTCTGCTTCGCGCGACCTTACGGAAGCTGAGGTGTACGAACGCGATGCGGACGTCGCGCGTGTCGCGATCGGCTCCTGCTGCATGTATTGGCGTCAGGTCCCACATGTGCGTTACCTCCGTTAAGCACGAAGTTTGTAGCCGGCCAAGATGGCGGCAAAGGAAGGGTCTTGTTGCAGCCCCAACCGGACGGCGGCTGGGCATTCCCACCGCGTTGGCCACGATGCGACGACTGCCTCGACATCTGGGTCGATCTCGCGCCGAACGCTGACGGTGGCTGGTGCGGCGGCGCTGCACTGCTGGGCGATGGCATCAATGTCCAACGCGATCCCCGGCACGTTGATTGCGTTCGGGACGACGGACCGCTCACGAACGATGACCTCGGCCAGCAGGTAGAGATTCTCCACAGCTGCTTCTGGCGAGGTGAGCACGATCCGCTGTCCCGCGGGTACGGGAACGATGATGTCCGTGCCGTCGAACGCGTTCTTCGCCATGGTGCTGGCGAAGGCCGATGCGGCGCCGCTCGGTGGTCCTGGCCGTACGGCGACAGTCGGCAGGCGCGCTGCGTGGCCACGAACTATGCCGCGGCGTGTGGCGTCGGCGATGAGGAGTTCTGCCATCGCCTTGCTCGTGCCATAGGCGGACTGGGGTCGGACGGGTGTGTCGTCAGTGGCCGGCGCGTCATCGAAGACCGCGATCGATGATGTCATCAGTAGAGCCGGGTGCGCCTTTTCGGCAAGGACCTCGAGCAACAAGGCTGTTCCTGCGACGTTGACATCGAAGGCTGCGGCAGGGTCTTTCTCGCAGACGGCGGAGAGCAGTGACGCGAGGTGGATGACGATGTCGACATGCTGTGGCAGGACTTCTCTGAGCGCGGTGACGTTGCGAATGTCCGCGGTGAGCACACCGAGATTCGGCTGCGGGACACGATCAACACCGACAACCAACCAGTTGTGGGAGCGCAGCTTTGTCGTCAGCATGCCGCCGAGGAAGCCACTCGCACCAGTGACCAGGGCGACTGGCCGGGGATGGCTAGCGGGCACCGGAGTGACTTTTCACGCGATCCTGCCCATAGCTGCGGTATTGCTGGGAGTAGTCGCACTCAAGTTGGTGCAGATGCTGACAAATATTGCGTAGCAGAGCCCTGCTGCGCGGATCCTCCGGCATTCGGTAACCCCAGGTCGTGCGACATGTCGTGATGACTTCGCGCAGCCATCGCGCCAAGGCCGGATCGACGTCGTTCAGGCGCGTCACCACGTGTTCTTTCGCCGCGACCCGGTCCCAGCCCGTCGTCATTGAGACGATGCCGGCGCCGATCCAAGAGGCCAGCGACGCGACGATCTTGACCCGACCGTCCATGGGGTACCCGAGGAAGTCATCGTCGGGCATGGGAGGCATGGACACCCCGGTAGGTTGCAGATGCTCTGGGAGCCCGCGGACCCTGCGAGTGAAAACCCACGGCATCGCTATGGTGGGAGCTGCCCCGACGACCAGCCGACTGCTGAGGTGACCAGCGAGATCAGGCCCACCCATAAGCCGGCCGTGATCAGCGAGGGGAAACAGGACTTCACGCCGTTGTATCCGAGCGAGGTCCGTGGTGGCTGGGCGCCCGAGGTCGTCGTAGGCGAGGACGGTCAGGTCAAGCGGAGGTTCGTCGGGACAACGCTCTTGATAGAGCGACGTGGCGAGATGGTGTGCGGTCCGTACGTCGCCGCGGGTCAAGATGACGACGTCCAGGTCGCTTGCCTGGTCGGCGTCGCCTCTGGCATGGCTGCCGATCAGGTAGGTGGCGGTTGGCTCGTGGAGCGCCTTGCAGGTGTCTTGATGGATCGTCTTTAGTGCGCTTGTCGCGAGACGCTCCACGAGTCTCCCTTCACGGGGTCATGCTGGTACGTATGCCGGCACCAGCTCTGAAGAGGGCGTTTCCGCGGTGAGGGTCGACAGGCCGTTCAGGTAGGGCCGGAGGGCCGTCGGGATGCGGACGGATCCGTCGGCCTGCTGGTGGTGCTCGAGCAGGGGGATGAGGATCCGGGGCGAAGCCACCGCGGTGTTGTTCAGGGTGTACGCGAACGCGGTCCCGCCGGCGGAGGTGCGGTACTTGATGTTCGAGCGGCGTGACTGAAAGTCACCGAAACTCGAGCACGAGTGGGTCTCCGAGTAGGTATCGCGGCTGGGCATCCATGTCTCGACTTCGTACTTCAGTCGCTGACCCTGCCCCATCTCTCCCGTGGATGCGACAGCTACCCGATACGGCAGTTCCAGCGCTTTGAGCACCGTCTCGGAGTTGTCCAGGAGCGCCAACTGCTCTCGCGCGGACAACTCATCGTCGGCTTCGATGATGGAAACCTGCTCGACCTTGTCGAACTGGTGTACGCGATAGAGCCCGCGCGTATCACGACCGTGAGAGCCGGCTTCCCGCCGGAAGCAGGAGGAGATCCCGGCGTAGCGGATCGGCAGGTCAGACAGGGAGAGGAGCTCGTCGCGGTGTAGGGAGACCAGCGAAACCTCGGACGTGCCGACGAGGTAGCGGTCCTCTCGGTCAGCCTTGTAGGCGTCTTCCACCCCGAGGGGGAAGTATCCGGTGCCGACCATTGCCTCTTCCCGGACCAGGACTGGCGGCATGACAGGTCGGAAACCGCGGACGGTCAGCAGGTCCAGCGCCATGGCGAGTACCGCTCGCGTCAGAAGCGCGCCGTTGCCGGTTAGCGCAATGCTGCGCGACCCGGCGAACTTTTGCGCGCGGTCGAACTCGACGAGTCCAAGCTGGCGCGCAAGTTCAACGTGATCGACCATGGTCGGGTCCATCTGCCTGGGCTCGCCCCAGTGACGGATTACTTCATTATCTTCATCGGTCGCGCCCACAGGGGCCGCTGGATCGGGGATGCTCGGTGCCCGCAGCGCCAACTCGTGAAGTCGTTCCTCGGCTGCGCTTAGCTGGACGGTAAGACCCTTCACCTCGTCGGAGATCAGGGTGAGTTGAGCCTGCAAGGTCGCGCGGGTATCGGCATCAGCGTCTCGGAAACTCTTCGACAAGGTCTTCTGCCGGGCGCGAGCCTCATCGACGAGGCCGACGATTTTCCGCCTAGCCTCGAAGGCGGCAGACAACTCATTCGCGTCGAAATCCATTCGCTTCAGCTTCGCTGCGCGGCCGAGTTGGTCGACGAAAGCGGGATCCCGCAATAGCTGGACATTGATCACGATCGGGGATTTTACCGTACGGGAAGTGCCGAGCCGGGGCACCCGCGTCGGCGCTGGTGGCTTTGCGGCACAGTCAGACGTCACGGGGTGCCTCGCGTAGAACCTCCCGGAACTGACGGATGGCAGCTCGTTCGTCGTGTCCCCAGGTGCGGATTGCCGCCGCGATCTTGGTCCGCAGCGTGTAGTCCAACAGTCCGGGTTCTGGCGGACGTCCTGGATCGGGCCAGAGGCGCAGGTGCGGGACGCTCTGGTCGGCGTAGCCCTTCCACTCGTACGGATCGGTCCCCAAAACCGGGAAGACATCGCGGTAGTCGCCACGTCCGCCCTGCCAGGGCAGCAGCGAGTAGGAGTCCATGTAGTGGTAGGTGAGTGCTCGCCTCATGCCGCTGGAGCGGTTGCGGCTCGAGCCATGGACAAGGTAGCCGTGGAAGAAGATCGCAGACCCGGCAGCCAGCTCTACCAAGCTGGCAGCACTCTCGTCGAAGCCGTAAGACTCCGTGGTGAAGTCGTACTCATCTGGCCGATGATGCTCACGTACTGGGTACAGGTAGCCGGATCGATGGCTCCCTGGAACTACACGAAGGCACCCATTTTCCGCTGTCGCGTCATCAATGGCGATCCAAACCGCCACCAGGCTGCGGTCTCTCGTTGGTATTGGCCCCTCGTCCTGGTGCCACGCATTCCCCGGGAAACCCGGGGGTTTTACGAAGAGTTGTGACTGCAGGCACTTAACTTGAGGTCCAATTATTTGAGCAAGCTTCTCTACAATCCCAGGGTGCTCTGCAAGGGAGCGGAACATCGCACTGATTTTATGCACATGGTGCACGCACAGGACCTGATCCAGCAGCCGCTCCGGGCTGGAAATTACGTCCGGACCAGGCAATCCCAGAATCGAACGGTTCTCATCTAAGGTTTTGGGAATGGCGGCCCTGATCGTGGCGACTTCGGCAGAACTGAGGACGTCGCTACATACAACGTACCCATCGCGACGGAAGCGAGCCAAAGTGTCAGGATCCATTCCTACTCCAATTTGCGTGCCTGAGGTTTGCGGCCTCTGCCGCTGGTTGGTGACCACCCACCGGTCTGGGCCCTGGAGTTTTTCGCCTCCTCGTTCGAAGGACTGAATCGAGTGGGACTTGGTGCTCGAATCCTTGATCATCGTTCGAGACGACAGAGCAACAGACTCATCTGGTAGTCAAACCCGTGCTCCAAGTGATCACGTCGAATCACTAGAGTGGCCCGTCGAGGAGGTCAAGCGGAAGCATCAGGTGCTGCCCAAATGCTGAACTAGCGCTGAACCTCGACACAGTCGATCTCGCTGCAAACCGACGCCAAGTGTCACGATGGACCCATGATGGAGCTGGAGGGCGTGCCGGTCACCGCGGACGCACTGAGCGCTGCCGCGCTCGTCAACTACGGTCACTTCACGTCAATGCGCGTCGAAGGCAGCCGGGCACGAGGGCTCGACCTGCATCTAGAGCGACTTGCTCGGGATAGTCAGACTGTCTTCGGGGTGAGCGTGGACACCGATCGGGTTCGCATGCTGGCCCGAAAGCTGGCCGCACAGGTGTCGGTGCCGGTGATGATGCGGGTGACGATCTTTGATCCCGAACTCAGTCTCGGGCATCCGGCCGCGAGCAGCCAGCCCCGCATCTTGGTCACCCTGCGGCCAGTCGGAGCTGAAGTCCCACCGCCGATACGCCTCAAGGTCGCGAGGTATCAGCGGGAGCTGCCAGAGGTGAAGCACATCGGGCTGTTCGGCACCGTCCACCAACGTCGCCGAGCTCAGAGGGCAGGGTACGACGATGTTCTCTTCGTCGGCACGAATGGCCTGATCACGGAAGGCGCCACCTGGAACATAGGATTTATCCGCGACGGCAAGGTGAGGTGGCCGGAGGCCGACTGCCTTCCAGGAGTCACGATGCGGCTGGTGTCTACGGTGATGGAGCGAAGTGGGATCGAGGTTCGCCGCGAGTCGATCGCCCTCGACCAGGTTGCGGCGTCCGACAGCGCGTTCATCACCAACGCCGGCGTCGGGTTGCGGCTCGTCGCGGCGATCGACGGCGTGTCCCTAAGTGACGGGACGAGCTTCGTCGATCGGCTCCGGAAGGAGTACGACGCCACGGAGTGGCAGCCGTTGTAACTCCTGCTCGCGGTTACGACCCGTTGACGGGTGGATGCGAGCCGTGGTCATGTGGTACCTGTGTCGATCGAGGGCTGACGGTTGATAGACATAGATACCAGAAGGACTGCACCTTGATGGCAGTGGGCAAGTGGTCCGGACGCGAGACACGAGCGCTCCGGGAGGCGAAGAGGATGAGCCTTCGCGAGTTTGCCGCCTACCTGGGAGTCAGCGACAGGACGATCTCCAAGTGGGAGGCGGGTGCCGACCGAATCCGGCCCCGCCCCGACAGCCAGGCGATCTTGGACACCGTTCTCGAACAGGCCAGCAACGACGTGCGCGCCCGGTTTGAACTGTTGATGGGGAGCGGACTCGAACCTAACGAGACCCTCCGGAGGCAACCGCGACCTGCGGTGAGCGCCGAATTGCGCCCCAGCGCGACGGCGGTAGAGCAACTGCACCCGCGGACAGGAAAGCTGATGGTGCTAATCCCCGGGGGGTCATTCCTGTTTGGCATGGACAACCGGGTATTGGATTTACCACCCTTCTACATCGACGTCACACCGGTGACCAATATCGACTATGCGCGATTCGTGGCCGAGCAGGACTATCGAGCGCCTCAGCACTGGCAGAATGGCCGCTGCCCCGCCGACCTCAGCGATCATCCGGTGGTGAACGTGACATACCGGGATGCCGAGGCGTACTGCCGTTGGGCGGGCGTCGACCTGCCCACCGAGCAGCAATGGGAAAAGGCCGCCCGAGGCACCGATGGTCAAGCCTTTCCGTGGGGCAACCAGTCGACCGTCGCGAAATGTAACGTACGCGAGTCAGGCATTGGTCGAACAACGCCCGTCGAGCGCTTCCACAGTGGTGTCAGCCCCTACGGAGTCTATGACCTGAGTGGGAACATCTGGGAATGGTGTCGTACGGAGACCGACCCGGGCCGCTACGTACTCAATGGAAGCGCCTTCACTAGCCCCTTCAGACTGGCCGCTGCCCCCGCGACAAATGACGCCGCAGCCGAGATGCTTGACGACGACACGGGGTTCCGAGCCGTCACGGCGGAGCTTCTTGCTGCGCCCCGTCCTGACTAACGCGTAGCCCGCCTCTGCGAAAACGCCGCCGATCTCGGCGGCGTTTTGCGTCACCAGGGTTCCGCGTAGATGCAGCACCGGTTCGGCGGCAGGTCGTTCCATCTGGTGCTCGCATTGATCACTCTGGAATTACGCGATCGGCGGGTGAGTCGGCTCAGAGCAGTCCGGCGCAGCCGTTGAGGAAGATCGCCGCACGGCTTGGGCCTCATGTTTCCCGACCACGGCACCCAGACGAGCCAGATGACCACGCTTCCGCCGGTTAGAGGGATCGAGGTAACGGTGCGGTCGCCCAGCCCTGCATGTCCATGGCCGTCCTCGTGATGAAGGGGTTCTGCGTGAACAGGCAAGACGATTTGGAGCGGTACGGCTATCGCCAGGAGTTAGCCCGGAGGCTGCGGTTCCGGGACCTGGTCGCGTACGGCCTGGTGTACATGGTGCCGATCGCACCGATGGCGATCTTTGGCAGCGTCTACGCCGGCTCGGGCGGGATGGTGGCCCTGGCGTACGCGGTCGGTGTGGTGGCGTTGGTGTTCACGGCGTTCTCGTATGCGCAGATGGTGAAGGCGTTCCCGATGTCGGGCAGCGTCTACAACTACGCCGGGCGCGGCATCAGCCCGCCGGTCGGGTTCCTCGCCGGCTGGGTGATCCTCCTCGACTACGTCCTCGTGCCGGGGCTGCTGTACCTGGTGGCGTCGGTGGCGATGCACGCCACGGTCCCGGCGGTCCCGGTGTGGCTGTGGCTCCTCGGGTTCGTCGCAGTGAACACGGTCGTTAACTCGGTGGGGATCCGCATGACGGCGGCCGTCACCCGGGTGATGCTGGTCGGCGAGCTGATCGTCCTGGCGGTGTTCCTGGCCGTCGCCGGTTGGGCCCTCGCCTCGGGTAGGGGCCGGTTCAGTTGGGAGGCGTTCTACAGCGCTGACACGTTCACCTGGTCCGTGGTGGCGGGTGCGGTGTCGCTTGCGGTGCTGTCCTTCCTCGGCTTCGACGGGATCTCCATGCTGGCGGAGGAGACCAAGGGCGGCTCCCGTCAGATCGGCCGCGCCATGGCCGCCGTCCTGATCCTGGCCGGGGTGCTGTTCATCGCGCAGACGTGGCTGGCCGCGATGCTCGTCCCCGACCCCGGCACCCTCCTTGCGGAAGGTGATCCAAACGGCACTGCCTTCTACGACGCCGCCGCCGTTGCCGGGGGAGGCTGGCTGGCGACGCTGTGCGCGGTCGCGACAGCCATCGCGTGGGGATTGCCAAACTCGATGGTCGCGCAGGTCGCCACGTCTCGGCTGCTGTACGCGATGGCCCGGGACCGGCAGCTGCCGGCATTCCTGGCGAAGGTGTCGATCCGCCGCAACGTGCCGATCAACGCGACGCTACTCACCGGGGCGGTGTCCCTGGCGTTGGGCCTGTACATGGCGACTCGTGCGGATGGGATCACGCTGTTGTCGTCGCTGATCAACTTCGGGGCGATGGTCGCATTCCTCGTCCTGCACGTCTCGGTCGTGGTGCATCACCTCGTCCGGGAGCGCAGCGGGAACTGGTGGGCGCACCTGGTCATGCCCGCCGTCGGCTTCGCCATCTTGGTGTGGGTGGTGGTCAACGCCAACATCGCCGCCCAGCGCCTCGGCCTGGCCTGGCTCGCCCTCGGGATGGTGGTCCTGGCCGGCCTGTACCTGTCCGGCCGCCGACCTGCCCTCTCGGGGTTGGCGCCCGTGCAGCCGCAGGCGCGTCACGTGGAGCGGGTGTGACCGGCATGGACAGGTTCACCTACCGGCCAGCCCGAGACGAGCTGGCGTACACCTTCGGCGGTCGGATGCCGGTGGCGCACGTGCGCGGCGGTGACGTGTTCACCGTCGTGACGGAGGACTGCTTCGGTGGTCTCGTGAGGGGACCGGCGGACCTGCCGTCGCAGGTGTGCCGCATGCCGTACCTCAATCCGGTGTCCGGGCCGTTCTTCGTCGAGGACGCCGAGCCCGGCGACACGCTCGCCGTCCACCTCGCCGCTATCGTCCCGGCGCGGGACTGGGGTGTGTCGTCGACGTTTCCGCACTTCGGGGCACTGACGTCCACCTCCCACACGGCCACCCTGCAGCCTCCGTTGGAGGAGCGGGTGTGGGTGTACCGCATCGACCGGCAGGCCGGGACCGTACGGTTTCAGGCCACCCGCAGCGACCACAGCGTGGACCTGCCACTGGACCCAATGATCGGCACGATCGGTGTCGCCCCCGGCGGGTTCGAAGCCCGCTCCACCCTCGTGCCCGACACACACGGCGGGAACCTCGACACCCCACACCTGCGCGCCGGCACCACCCTCTACCTCGGCGTGAACGTCCACGGGGCGATGCTGGCCCTCGGCGACGGGCACGCCCGCCAGGGCGAGGGCGAGGCCTGCGGCGTCGGCGTGGAGATCGCCACGACCACCACCCTCGCCATCGACGTCATCAAAGGCGTCACCACCCGGTGGCCTCGGTTGGAGACCGACCGGGACATCCTGACGATCGGGTGCGCCCGCCCGTTGGAGGACGCCTACCGCATCGCCCAGCACGACCTCGTCCGCTGGGCCAGCGCCCTCACCGGCCTGGAAACCCTGGACGCCTACCAACTCGTGTCGCAGGCGGGACGGGCGCCGATCGGCAACGTGTGCGACCCCAACTACACCGTCCTCGCCGCCATCGACAAAAACCTGCTCCCCGCCCCCGGACCCGCGTACGGCGGGGCACACGAGCGGCTGCGGCGACTCACCGCCGGACTGCGGTAGGAGCCCCGCCGATGACCGCGTCGATCCCGCGCCTGCCGCTGCGCGATGACCTGTTCCTCCTCGGCCACGACGACGACACCGGACACCCCCACGTGCACCAGCAGACCCTCGCCCTGGGACTCGCGGGCGCGGTCCTGATCGACCTGTACCTGGCCGGGCGGGTGACCCTCGACCCGAACGACGACACCCGCCCGGCCAACCACCCACGGATACACCCACACATCGACCGGCCAGTCGGGGACCTGATCGCCGACGCCGCGACCGCCACCATCCGCCACACCCACCCACCCCTGCGGGGGTGGCTGCGCGTGTTCTCCGCCGACCTCTACGACCGCACCCGCGCCGGACTCGTCGCCGGCGGAATCCTGCGCCACCACACCCGACGGCGCCTCGGCGGCCTCATACGCGCCGACACCTACTTGGCCACCGACAGCAAATGGGCCGTCGTCGCCCGCTCCCGCCTGCGCTACCTCGCCGCCGGCCGCGAACAACCCGACAACCACACCGCCGCCCTCGCCGGCCTCGTCGCCGACCTCGGCCTCACCAGCCACCTCTACCTCGACGACGACACCGCCACCCTGACGGCTCGCTTGAAGGCCATCGCCGGGCAGCACTACGAGCCGGTACGCGACATCACTGCCGCCGTTGACGCCGCCGTCGGGGACCTCGCCACCGCCGCCTACCCCTAGCCCAATCCACCTCACCTCGAGAAAGCTGACCGTGAACAACCTGCCCTACGAGCGACCCGCGACCGAGACGCCCCACCCGGTGGGCCGGCGAGCCGTAAAGGTCACTGCCGCCGCCTGCGCGCTCGGCCTCCTCGCCACCGCCACCGCTATCCCGAACTGGACGGGCGCCGCCGGGCCAGCCCAATCCCCACCCTCACCTTCCACCACTGACCCGGTCCGGTCGGCCGCGTCGCCCTGTCCGTCACCCGCCGCCCTGACCGCGGCGCAGCTCAAGGCACGCGCACAGCAGAAACTCGACCCATCCCCTACGCGTCTACCGGAGTCGACCCCGGCGCGGCAGGCGCTCAACGCGGTCACGGTTGGGCCGTCCGGCTGCGACGCCATCCCGGGCCGGTTCGCCTACATCCACCTGCTGCAATGGGCCACGGACACCACCATCGCGGGCAACAACGCCACCACGCGGATCGTGCTGTTCGAAGAGCAGCGCTGGCGTGCCGACGATGCCTCCGGACGCGTGATCCGCAGCCGCTACCCCATCGGTAAGCGGCCCACCGACGACAGCACCTACAAGCCCGGCGAGCTGGACGGACCCATCGGACCGATCGCCACCGACCCGGTAGCGCTCAGCGCGCACATCGACGCCACCCAGCCCCGGTTCCTCGGACCCACCGCCGTCATTCGCGGTCTCGTCAGCCTGCTCGGCTGGCGTACTCCCAACCAAGCCGCCCGCACCGCGGTCCTCACCGTCCTGAGCGACACCCCCGGAATCGCGTACCACGGCTCGGTGACCGACCGCGCAGGCCGAACCGGCATCGGCGTCAGCGCCACACCTCCAACGCCATCCGCTTCCTGCTGATCCTCAACCCCACCACCGGCGAACTACTCGCCTACGAAAGAACCGCACTCGCACCACCACCGGGCAGCGACCGAACCGGCCCCCTGGTTGACGACTACCACCTGTTCCTCGTCCACGCCCATGCCACCAGCAGCGGCAACTCCTGACCTGCGCGACCGACAAGATCGAGGGGAAATCTAGCCATGGACGCTGTAACGCGCATCCGCGCCGCCCGGTGGGCGGACAAAGACCATGTCGCCGCACTGATCGCCGACGCACTGCATCCCAGCCCTCTCGCCACATGGCTGATCCCCGACCCAGGCCCACGCCGCCGGATCCTTACCGACGTCCTCGGCATCTGGATCGAACACGCCATGTTCTACGGCGACATCCACCTCACTGACGACGACGCCGCCACTGTCGGCTTCCACCGATACCGCAGCATCCCGCCACCGGCGAACTATCAGATGCGGCTAGGGCCTGTTTCAGAAGTTGATCCACGAGCTAGATCGCATCGATGATCTTGCCGTGGGTCGTGGTGATCTGACCGATGAGCAGTGGGCGGTGTTGGAGCCGCTGCTGCCCGGGGCGGTGGGGCGTGGTCGCCCAGCGGTGTGGTCGCGTCGGCTGCTGATCAATGGAATCAGGTGGCGAGTGCGGACGGGGTGCCCCTGGCGTGATCTGCCACCGGAGTACGGGCCGTGGCAGACGGTGTATGGGCTGTTCCGGCGGTGGCAGCGCTCGGGTGTATGGGCGCAGGTCCTCACCGCGTTGCAGGCCAGGGCGGACGCTGCAGGCTTGATCTGCTGGGAGGTCAACGTCGACTCGACGATCTGCCGGGCTCATCAGCATGCCGCCGGCGCCCGACACGACGGCGACGCGCAGCGGGAGCCGGCCGGTGGGGTGGTGCCCGAGCCAGCAGATCACGGACTCGGCCGTTCCCGGGGTGGCCTGACCACGAAGATCCATCTGGCGTGTGAGCAGGGCCAGAAGCCGCTGTCGATTTTGGTCACCGCTGGGCAGCGCGGGGATTCGCCGCAGTTCGTGCCGGTGCTGCGGGGCATCCGGGTGCCCCGGCTGGGACCAGGCCGACCACGGCAGCGGCCGGATCGGGTGCGCGGGGACAAGGCGTATTCGTCGCGGGCCAACCGGGACTACCTGCGCCGCTGCGGCATCAAGGCCACCATTGCCGAGCCCGCCGACCAGGCCCGCAACCGCAAGAAGCGCGGCGCGGCCGGCGGCAGGCCACCGGTGTTTGACGTCGAGGACTACAAGGCCCGTCACGCCGTGGAGTGCGGCATCAACCGGCTCAAACGCCACCGGGCGGTGGCCACCCGCTACGACAAACTCGCCGTCCGCTTTGAAGCTGCCGTACTCGTCGCCGCGATCAACGAGTGGCTCTGACCAGCCGGGCATCACCTCATGCGAAGCTGGGCCGGCTGACCAGCAGAGCAGGGAGAAACCGGATGGCCGCCGACTACTACTACGCCGACGCCGAGAACGGCGACCATGTCGACGACCCCTCCGAAGACGCCCTGTTCATGCTGATCGACGACCTGAACCACAACGACAACACCTTCGTCACGATCAACCCCGCCGACGACGACCCGGCCTGGTACGCATCGGTCTCACTGCTCGACGACGACACCTACGAAGTCGAACGCCGCGACGCCCACCAGCGAATCCACGATCTCACCATCGAGACCGACAAAGCCCACATCGCAAGGGACCTCACCATCTGGCTGGCCGGCCGCCACAACCCCAACCGACCGGGCTGAACCTCAATCCCACACTTCTGAAACACGCCCTAGCTGACGCGGCAGGCCCGCACACCGGCCGCTTCGACATTCTCGATCGGTTGCTCGCCAAGGCGCGACCCACCGAGCCCCACTACGAGCTGGCGTTTCTCGCGGTACGGCCCAGCAGCACAGGTGCCGGCTACGGCACCGCCATGCTCGCCCACCACCGCAGCCGCCTCGACCACGTAGGCCTGCCGTCCTGGACCAGCACCACCACCGCCAGTGACCTCTACAGCCGGCACGGCTACGCACCCCGTCCCCCGATCATCCTGCCGGACGGTCCAACCCTGCACCCGATGCGCCGCAACCCCGAGGCAGACGGCGATCGGCGGGAGGGTATCGCCGCTCACGCGTCACGGCGGGCGTAGATCAGCATCGCTCGTCTGGACCGGGGGCGGACATCAACCCGGCCCCAGGTGGTCGGGTAGCCTGAAGCGCAGCGGGCCGTTAGCTCAATGGCAGAGCTGAGGACTTTTAATCCTTAGGTTCTGGGTTCGAGTCCCAGGCGGCCCACCATATAAGCGTTCTGCTCAATCATCCTGCGGGTGATCAGCGCGAACCGCATGAGGGCTAGGACCTTGCTGCCAGCCCTTGCTGAGCCCGCAGCGGCGCAGTCCGCCGCCCCCGCCCGGTCACCAAGCGCAGCATCTCCCATTCCTGACCTGCCGCGCTACCGACGGGCGACAAGTCCAGCTTGCGCTAGCCTCGCTGGGTCACTCGCGGCCTGCTGGTCCCCGTCAAGTGCACTTGCGCGCGACGTCGTCATGATCCGCAGACCGCTATTTGCCGCAGTTCGGGCACCGCTCGTGCAGGCGTACCGCCAGAGTATTGGCCGTCGCGCCGGATCGCGCCCGGATTGCGAGCGCGGCAGCCAGGGTGGTTCCTCCCAGGAGGAAGATGGCTGCGGTCGTCCCGGTGATGACCCGGAAGTCAGCCTGACCAGCACCGACGATGTTTTCGGTCAGTGGGTACAGGCCGAGCAGTCCGATCGGGGTGAGCAGGACAAGAAGAGCCCAGAGTCCTCGGGCATCACCGCGCCGCGACAGCACGATCGCGGCGAGCATGGCGGTCAGCAAGAGAACCGCGCCGACTTCCGGAAGGAACGCGCCCCCGTAATTGAACCGGTAGAACCACGAACTCTTCCCGGACAGGACTCCAGCTGCGATGAGGGCTGCCGCCGATGCGACCGCTATGGGCGTGAGGCGATGGCGTCGCGCCGTGTGGGAGGGGATTGCCAGCGCCAGCAGGCCCAGCGTTACCTGGGGCACCAGAACGAACAAGTACGGGCGGGGCAGCTCGAACAGGGCGGCGATGGGCACCACCGCGGCGGTGAGGAACAGTGCCAGTCCGATGGCGACGCGTGCCCACCGGGCTGGAGCGATGACATGAACGACGGCCGCCAGCAGCCAACAGCCCCACACGACGACGCCGGTGGTAGCGAATGACCCGAAGGCTGGCGCACCCCAGCTGGCCGAAGTGGTGACCACCTCGGCGGTCCCCCAGAAACCCGCGAGAGCGGTCGCGGTGATCAAGCTAAGAACAGCGGCGAGGCGTATGCCAGGTATGAGGTCAGCGGCGCCAGCAGCGCGTAGGCGCTCACGGACACCTCCGGCCAGCACATCCACCACATCGAAAATCGACGGCCAATGACGATCGGAATCCGCCAGGTCGAGATACGTACCGACGATTTCGCCGCCCCGTGCCTGGCGGTAGCCAGCGGGGTACGCCCGCAGCAGCTGTCGGTAACGGCGTTCCAGGTCCCTCATGCGAGCCCTCCCAGGGCGCGTGGGGCAATGGGTCGGGCGGCGGGCGCCAGGGCACCCAGGCGGGCGGTCGCCGCCTTCACATTGCGCCGCAGGCGCTCGGTCTCGCTGGCGAGGGTGGCATTACCGGTTGTGGAGAGCCGGTAGTAGCGGCGCTGGCGGCCGTCGACGACCTCCTCCCGGTCGGCCTCGATGAGGCCGGCGTCCACCAGTCGGTCAAGCGCGCCGTACAGGGTGCCAGGCCGCATGGATAGCCGGCCCTCGGACAGGGCCGCCACCTCTCTGATGATCCCGTAACCATGCATTGGAGGGCCGGCGAGAGCGGTCAGGATCCAGAAGGTCGGTTCCCGCAGAGGTGCATCCACCTTCGCAATATATCGGATACAAAGGTATGGAAGGGGTAAAACATCGGCAACGTCTTGAGTTAAAGCACCGTCCTGCTGCTCGCGTCGGAGGGCTGCGTCGCAACGGATGGCGTCGAACTCGACGGCGGGGGCGGCATCCCGGGGACTGCCGTCCCCGCCGGGCGGGTGTTGTCTGCCTATGCTGCGCGCTTGCGTCGGCGGGGGAGTAGTTCGGCGGCGGCTTCGGCTTTGGCGCGTTCGACGTCGAGTTCGGCGATGACGGAGGTGTAGACGTCGGTCATGGCGGCCGAGGAGTGGCCGAGGAGTTCCTGGATGTCTTTGAGGTCGGCGCCGGCGGCTTTGAGGTAGGTGGCGGCGCAGTGCCGCAGGTCGTGCAGCCGGATCGGGGGTAGGTCGGCGTCGCGGACGAGGGTTTCGAAGCGGTCGGTGACGGTGTTGGGGTGCCAGGGCTTCCCGTCGGGTTGGACGAAGAACAGTCCGGTGTCGGGCCAGGTGTGGCCGGCGGCGAGTTTCCACTGGGCGCGGCGGGCGTGGTGGGCGCGCAGGACGACGCGGGTGATGCTGGCCATCGCCATGATCCGGTTGCCGGACTCGGACTTGACCTTTTTGATCACGGGCGTGTAGCCGTGGGTGGCGATCTGTTGGGTGACGCTGATCAGGCAGTTGTCGAGGTCGACGGCGGCGTCGGTGAGTCCGACGGCCTCGCCGCGTCGCAATCCGCGATGCAGGATGAGTGCGAACAGTGGGTAGAGGGCGACGTCGTGCTCTTCGGCGTGGTCGAGGAACGCGCCGGCCTGCTGCGGGGTCCACACCATGACCGGGCTGGGCCGCTCGCCGGTGTCGCGCCACCGTTGTACGGCTTTGGTGGTCCATACCCGGGCTTTGGGGCGTACCCCGGAGGGCAGTTCGATGTGGGCGGCGGGGTTGAAGTCGATGAGCCGGTTGTTGCCGCGGCGGATGGCGTCATTCAGTGCCTTGCGCAGGGTAGCGCGGATGCGGTGCATGCTGGCCGGTTTGGTGGTGCGCAGGCCGCGGACGCTGGCGCGGATGGTGGGGTCGTCGCTCTGGCGGGCGATCTCGATGGCGGTGCTGCGGTCGGCGATGGCGGCGAACATGGCCTCGACGTGCTCCACCCGTAGTTTCACCAGGGCGATGGTGCCGAGGTGCGGGACCAAGTGGACGCGGATGTGCGACTCGTAGGCCAGCAGAGTGTTGGGTTGGACGCTGCTGAGGCTGCGGCGGGATGCCAACCATGACTGCAGGTACTCGCCGACGGTGGTCGTGACGGTGGCGGGCAATCCGGCGCGGACCCGCCGGGCGATCGTGTCGCGGTCCGGCAGTGGGGCGCCGGCGGTGACGCCGAGGAGCATGTCGGCGATCTCGGCGGCGACTGCCGGGTCGTCAGCGGCGAGGGCGAGCAGGGCTTTGGCGTGGTCGCGGTCGCCGGTGGCGGCGTCACGGGTGTCGAAGGTGCTGCGGCGTAGCTGCCGGCGCGCCTGGCCGGGGTGGGTGGGCAGTTCGAGTTGGTAGGCCCACCGGCCGTGGTTGGGGTTCCACGCTCCGCTGGGCCGGCGCAGCTGCGGGCAGTGGTTGCCGAGTTTGCGCCGGTTGCCGTCGCGGCACCCGCAGCGTTTGAAGACGGATCCTTCCGCCATGATCAGTTGTCTCCCTCGGGTGGGGTGTTCGGCAGCCGGTGGCTGCGGATTGCGTACGGGGTGATCCACGCGTGCCTTCCGCCGACGATCAAGTCGTCCCCCGGCGATGGGGTGGCTGACGGCTGTCGTCGCCGTCGGGTAGGTGCAGGGCGTGGAGGATGGCGGCGACCGGCACCCGGTAGCGGCTGCCGAAGCGCAGTACGGCGACCGGGAACTCGCCGCGCTTGGCCAGGTCGTAGGCGACGGAACGGGATAGCCCGAAGATTCGGGCCGCGGTGCTCAGGTCGGTGACCATGCCCAGGGCGCGGATACGCTCGGTAGTCCATTTGCCAGGTGGGAGGTCCTCGACGGTGCGGACGGGCTGTGTGTACTCGAGGTGAGGTTCAGGGGTGCTCATCGCGATGGTCCTTCGCAGTGGGAGAAGGCGACGGTGTCGCCGGGATGGTTTCGGGACGGTGGGGGTGAGGCGGCAGGCGACGTGGCGTCGACCCGATAGCGACGATCGGGCCTGCGGCGCTGGTGGCGTCAGGTAGCGCCCGGACGCCGGTGGCCGGTCAGGGAATGGACCGAGCCGGTACGAGCCGGGCAGGGGGTCGTGGTGGTGCGACCTGGAGCTCGCTCAAGTCGAAGCCGACTCTGCGCCGGCCGGATCGGGCTCTGACACCCTCAAACCCGTGTTTGTGTGCTCTGGCGAACGCCTGCCGAACTCACAACCGCTCACAGCGACTCACATAGTCATGCGGTCGATGTCCGTTCTCAGGCAATCTGCTCCGTTCTCAATATTTCTGCTCTGAGCGCCCCCGGTCTGCTGACCCGCTCGCCGCGTTCTTACCGTTCTGGGGAGAGCGTGAACCGGCCCTACCAGGGACGATGCTGAGGAAGAGGTTCGCGATGAGGTCCCACTCGCGGCCGCGGCCAGACCGGGCGACTCGCCGCGGAACGTGGCTGCGGGGCAGATCGACTGAGAATCATGCCGAGTTGGCCTTCTCAATCGACTGCTCCGCCCAGCTCAGCGCACCCCACCCGGAGCAGCTTCGCTGAGAACGGACGGCCAGCGCCGATCTGACGCGGATGCGCCACCGCCTCGGCGCCAACCACCCCGACAGTGGCAGAAGTCGATGACACGGTGGGTGGTGTGACGGTTCACGAGTGCTGCGACAGCGTGACCGCCGACTGCTCGGCAGCGGTGCCAACGTGTCACACGCCGCAGCGGCGACGACCGGTCAGGCAATCATGTAGGTCCATGACATGGTGTCCGCGGACATGTCCTTACCCGACAGGCGCGGACACGGCCTGCGTGCGGTTGACACGCCCGTCCATGCGGCGCAGGGGTGTCATGCCGGTTTGACCACCGCCACCACGGGAGGGACTATCGCCGATCGGCGCCAGTGTCACCCCAAGTCAGGAACACGCGCGTGACTGAACTGTCACGGCCCTGCTCAGCGACCGCGCCGGACACTTTGTCAACGACGAGCATCGATGACATGCGTGTCGCCGCGGACACCCGGCCCTACGCGGAGGACACCTTCTGCCCACCTCGAGGCCATGGCCGCACGCACGGAAGCGGTCGACATCTCTCGACGTCATGTGACCGCCGCCGATCGCATGTCCGGACAAGGTGACACAGCGCCCCTGCCGACGTTCCTGTCCTTTCGGACGCGGTCGCCGCTGCCTGCGCGGACAAGATGTCCATCGATCGTCCTCGTTGACACCGGTTCGCGCGTTGCCGGGCAAAGCGGCCGGTACGGAGGGTTCCTCATCACTGGGTGCTTCCACCGGCGACCGACACGGGGGAGCGCAAGGCACGATGCCCCGGCCCGGGGGACGTGGTCAGGATGCGCGCCACCACCACCGGCGTCGTCGCCGGCGTTTCGGGCGTGCCGGCGGCGGATGCCACGCCGCTGTGAGTCGTTGTGAGTCTTGTGAGCGGCTGTGAGTCGCTGTGAGTGAGAGGGTGTAAGGCCCCGGAGATCTCTGTGGGGCACTCCTCGCGCGGCCCTCTGCTCTCACAGCCCTGCTCAGAACCCTCGTACGAGGGGACGCTGGCGCGAACGCCAGCTCAGCGCCAGACCGGACGGGCTGTGTCAGCGGCTGTGAGCGCCTGTGAGTCGCTGTGAGTGACTGTGAGCGGTGGGCGCGGCCCGACGATCGCGGCCTCGTCGCTGAGCCGTCGGGGTGCCGCGTTTGGCGGGCGTCGGTGGCTCACAGCCCTGCTCAGCCGTACCGCGGCCCGTCCGCCTCGCCCGCTAGGCGCCGGACCGACGCCCGGAGTTCGGGCGGGGCGCTACGGCGGTCCGCTGGGGGCAAAAGCGGGCCTGACCTGCGCTGTGAGCGGTTGTGAGTGGGTCGTGGCGTAATCGGCATCCCACGTCGCCGAAAAGACGGCGACCCCTCGATGGTCTCTGACCGAGGAGTACTGATCATGAGTGTGTCCGACACGATCTTCCCTGCCGCGCCCTTGGACGCCGTCGATGTCGCGTTCGCGGCGCTGACCAGCGACCCGGCGCCCCTGTCCCTCGACCTCGACATGCTCGGTCCGGATGACGGCCTGCCAAGGGGTGTCGTGGCGCTGCCGGCGCTGCGGGACTGGCTGCTGGCGAACCCGCGCGCCTACACCGCCCGCGACGCGGTGTGGCGGGAGTTGATCCGTCGTGCCCGCCTGGACGGGCCGCAGTGGGTCATCGCCGCGGTCGGCATGGCGATGCCGGCGCTGCGCCGCTACGCCAGGCGGTTGTCCGACGGCTACCGCGGTGACCCCGACGACATCGGCGCGGAGATCCTCGCGGGTTTCCTGGCGGCGCTGCGGAACCACGTGGACGCGGCCCGCCGGGCGCCGTACGCGTCGTTGTGCCGGGCCGGGTGGCGCGCCGGGCACGCGCTGCGCCAGCAGGCCAGCGAGTTCGTTCCGGTCGAGGACGTGGAGCGCGTCACGGGACCGCGGACCCCGCAGGTGCCCTACGGGCATCCGGACGTCCTGGTACGCCGCGCGGTGCGCCTGGGGATCCTCGACGCCGACGACGAGCAGCCCTACATCGACGTGCGACTGGGACGGCGTGCCATGGACCCGATCGCGGCCCGGATGGGCATCAGCACCGACGCCCTTCGCATGCGGTTGGGTCGCATCGACACCCGCCTCGCCGAAGCCCTCGCCAACGGCATGCTGGCCGGCGCGGCGTCCCCGCAGGCCGCCGAGGCGTTGGCGGCGCAAGCCGAACGCCGGGCCAGTCTGCGCGCCGCCAGCCGCCGTCGCCTCTCCACCACTACCGCCACGTCGACGGCAGTCGCGTAGGTCGGCTCCCTCTTCTCGCGGCGCCGTCACTTCCCCCGGTGAGGGCTCCTGGGACGGATCACCTCAACTGAGAAAACCCCTCGTTGTGAGTGGCTGTGAGTGGTTGTGAGTGGGGCAGGCGTTCGCCAGAGCACACAAGCGGCGGTTTGTTAATGACGGCGCCAGAAGCCGCGCTCCGATTCTCGCCGTACCGCACGACCGGCCGGTGATCCGGCCGCGCGGACCAGCCGGTTCCGTGCCCGGGCTGCCGCCCGGACACGGAATCGGCGATCTGGCACCGCCCTGTCACCCACCGCGACGCACGACCGAGGTGCGTGATCCGCCCGAGGTGCGCCGCACCGACGCGGTCGCACAGGCATTCATCCGCCCCTGCCACCCCCTATCCGGGGATGGCGCCATCTTGGAGGTACCGGTCATGTCGACCACCTACCATCCCCAGTTCACTGTCCCGTCCACCCGACCGATCCCGGCGGAGCTGATCCTCTCCGAAGCCGGCCGCATGCGCCTGCCCGACTGGTGGGCCGTCGAGATGCTCGCCGAGCACCGCGTCCTGACCACCGCGCAACTCACCGCACTCGGCTTCGCCACCACCACGGCATCGGCCACCCGACGACTGACGATCCTCGCCCGACGCGGCTGGATCGACCGCCTCTGGAACACCCGCGCCGCGGCCATCGCCGACACGTGGTGGTGCCTCGGCCCGATCGGCACCCAACTCACCCCACTCGACGAGGACCGCGACGTCACACCGGCGCAGGTGTACCGGGCCCGCGACCGGCTCCGCGAGCATCCGGACCTGCCCGGCCTGCTGCGGGCCAACGACTTCTTCGTCGACCTCGCGACCCACACGCTCACCAAGCCCGGTAGTGACCTACGCACCTGGTGGTCACCGCGCACCTGCCAATACGTCACCGCGGCCCGACATGCCGCCTGGCACGGCGAGTACATCCACGACCGCGACCGCCACGCGTTCTGGTACCAGCCCGACCCCGGCGAGATCCGTCCCGCCGACCTCGCCGACCACGTCCACGCCTACCGGCGGCTGGCCGAACAAACCGGCCTGGCGACCCTGCTGTTCCACGCCGCCGACCCGCAGCGCGAGCAGGACCTGCGCCGCTACCTCGAGCGCCGCAACACGCGGCACCTCACCGTCGTCACCAGCAACCCCGAGCACGGCCACCCGGCCGACTCGGTCTGGCAGCCGATCGGCGAGACACACCGCCTCGCCCTGACCGATCTTCCCCACACCCCCGATCAGTGGCCGCCCGACACCGTGACCTTCAAGGAGGTACGGCCCCGAGCCCCACACCCCATCTACGACCCAGAACGCCCCTACGAAGAATCCGTCGCCAACGGCGAGTACCACTACCCGCCACGCCCCTGACCAACCGACCACTGCTCCTCGACCGGCCCACCCGGGCCGGTCGAGGAACAGACCGGCGCGGCCTAACGAAGCGCTTAACCGGTCGCTGTCAGGGGACTGTCGGAGGTTGCCGTTCGCTTCAAACCCGAACGGCAACGCCCGCGGCTCTCTCACCGCAGGTCGCAGCCGCTGTGGCCAACTTCGTGCGACAAGGCGACTGGCTGCCCGTGTCACCGGAAGTTCGCCAAACGCGCGAGACCAGGCAGGTTGGCCTGTCCAACCAGGCTGCCGTGAAGCGACTGCCCCGACCTCCGGTTGCTCCCACCCGCTGCGGCCGCGGAGCGCACCAACCTCACACCCACTCGCACCTGTGACCTTGGAGCAACAACGATGATCACCCCGCACCGCGAACCTCACCAGCGTCACCGGCCCGACTCACACCCACCCCCACCGCACCGTCACGCCGAACCCGTTGTGCCCGGCGCTTCAGCGGTCAGTGCCGATCTCCGTTCTACCGTCCGTCTTGATCCTGACCCCCAACCTGACCCCGTACGGCCGCTCACAGCCCAGGTCAGCCCCGCTGTCAGGAGTCCGGGACCGCTCCAGACAGACCCTCCAGTCTCGGGTCTCTCCCCCAGGGCTGGTGCCCATGGGTAAACACCTACCCGCCGCGGATCCGCTGCTGCGCCTGCAGGCCAGCATCACCGCCCGCGACGACCGGCTCCTGGGCTGGCTCTACGACAACGGCGTGCTCACCACCGACCAGATCGCCGCCGCCCTGTTCCCATCCCTGGACTTCACCCAACGCCGCCTCCGCCGCCTCACCGCCCTGCGAGCGGTCGACCGGTTCCGACCCAACAAAGCAGACGGAGGCTCCCACCCCTACCACTACGTCCTGGACCAACTCGGCTACGACCACGTCCACGCCCAACGCGGACTCCCACGAGGCCGCCGCGACCAGGCCCGCCGCCGCAAACACTCCCTCACCCGCAGGCCGGACCTGCCGCACCTGCTCGGCGGCAACCAGGTCTTCATCGACCTCGCCGCCCACGCCCGCACCCACCCCGACAGCGACCTCGTCCGCTGGCAGCCCGCGTCGGCCTACCACGAACCCGGCACCCTCTACCGCGAAGGCGGCGACCCGCACATCATCCTCGCCGGAGCGACCGGCTTCCCCCGCCCGGACGGCGCCGGAGTATGGACCGAGGGCGGACGGTCCGTGCCGTTCTTCCTCGAGTACGACACCAGCGGTGAGAACCTGCAGGTCCTCATCGACAAAATCATCAAATACGAGCGGCTGTACATGCTGAGCACCTGGGCATGGCCGGTGCTGTTCCACCTCCCCTCAGCCCGCCGCGAGGCGAACCTGCACCACCGGATCGCCGACACCAGCTGGAAAGCGGGCATCGCCACCACCACCGCCGAACTACGCACCGCCCTCGCCGCCAGCCCCGCCCACCAGATCTGGCAACTAGCCGGCCGGGCCGGCCGTCACCGCCTCATCGACCTGCCCTACAGCGACACCCGCCACGACGATCAATACCCGACACGCGGCCAGCCCACCCCGGACGAGCGGGCCGCCTACTGAGGGAAGCGGAACACGCGGCGGGCGTGGACCGGGCCGGATCTGGTAAGCGGCAACGTGCATGACCGCCAGGACGACAACCCGTTCGCCAGACACCGCCATGAAGATGACCGGCGCAAGCCGTTGGCTCTCCGTCGTACCAGAGCGATGGTCGAAGACCGCCCACCCTCAGATGATCAGCAAACAACTTTCTGCCCGCCGGCAGCACGGCGCCGCCCGCGTCACCACGCCCACCCGCCCTAGCGGCCGGTCGATGTCGCTCCGCCTGAAAGTTCAGCCGGCGTTGACAGCCGGCCGGTTGCCGCATCTCGCCACCAGGCTGCTCGGCCGGCCCTAGATGTAGTGACCAGCCGGGTTGTTGACGGTGCGGCTGATCGGGGGTTTGCCGCCGAGTGAGGTGTGGTTGCGGTGATGGTTGTAGGTGTGTAGCCAGGCTGGTAAGGCTTCGGCGCGTTCGGTGTTGCTGGTGAAGGGGCGGGCGTAGGCCCATTCGTCGCAGAGGGTGCGGTTGAAGCGTTCGGCTTTGCCGTTGGTTTGTGGCCGGTAGCGGCGGGTGAATCGTGGTTGGGCGCCTAGCTCTGCCAGTGCCTGGTGCCAGCTGCGGCCACGGCGGTAGGCCAGGGCGTTGTCGGTCATGACGCGTTCGATGCGGGGGATGCCGTGGGCGGTGAAGTGCTCGGCGGCGCGGCGCAGGAAGCCGGCGCAGGTGTCGGTCTTCTCGTCGGGGTGGATCTCGGCGTAGGCGAGGCGGGTGTGGTCGTCGATGGCGCAGTGCACGTAGTCGAAGCCGACCCGGCTGGCGTAGCGGGCACGTCGGTGTTCCAGGCTGTCTCGCCCGAGGACTCGCCAGCCGCCGCCGTCGCGGACGCGGCCGAGTTTCTTGACGTCGACGTGGATCAGCTCGCCGGGTCGGTCGCGTTCGTAGCGGCGGATAACCTGGCCAGTGGGCCGGTCGAGCCAGGCCAGGCGGTGTAGACCGTGCCGGGTCAGGATCGCGTGCACGGTCGAGGCGGGCATGCCCAGCAGCGGGCCGATTCGACGCGGCCCGAGTTTGCGTTCCTGGCGCAGCTGGCAGACCCGCGCCTCCAGCTCTGCGGAGGTCTTGCGGGGTTGGTGGTGGGCGCGGCTGGACCGGTCCTGCAAACCGGCGTCGCCCTCAGCGCGCCATCGCTGCAGCCACTTGTAGCCGGTCGCCCGGGAGCAGCCCAGTTCCTTGACCACATGAGCGACCGGCCGGTCCTGGTCGATGACACGCGTGATGAGCAGCCGCCGGCCGTGGACAGTCAGCCGGGCATTACGGTGGGCCATGAGACCTCCGGTTTCGGTGTGGGCGTCAGCACCTCACACCTCGCCGGAGGTCTCGCCTCGTCTCAAGCCGCCACGCCGTCAACAACGCTCATGGTCACTACACCTAGAGCCCCGAACGTGGACCTGGTGATCACAGCCGGCCACGACGCAACCTGCAGTGCTCTGGCCAGCGCGGCATGTGTGCCGCCGTCCGCGCCGCCCGCCGGGCCACGAGCCGAGCCCGCCCATCCGCCACCCCGCCTCCACCCCGGAAGGTGCAAGGACAAGCCGCCGTAACCGCACACCGGCCAGAAACTTTCGCGGCTGGTTCGCCCACTCGCCCACGCCGACAGTGGCAGGCGCGCTGCCACGTCAGCCGCACGAGCCGTTCTTGGGAGCGGCCTCGGCGGCCTAGGCAAGCAGGACATCGGCGGCCGTTTGTGGAATGCCGCCGGCTTATACGCGAGGCTGTGGCCCATGGCACACAGCCGGATTCTTGCCCATCTCGCCCGCCGGTTCACCGTCAGCGAGGAGAACCTCGCCACGGAAGCCCTGACCTATCTGCTGCAGGCCTCGCCAACAGCCCGGGCCGCGATGAACGACCTCGTGCGCGACTTGGGCACTGAGCTGCCGGCGAATCTGCAGTACGCCGGTCAGGTCGGCGCTGACGGAGTCGGACGTCCCGACATCGTTGGTATCGACGCGGCGGACCGAGAACGGCTAATCCTGGAAGCAAAATTCGGCGCCGGACTCACCGAGCAGCAGCCCGGAGGCTACCTTGCCCGGCTCACCCATAACGCCGGTGGCATGGTGATGGTGGTAGCCCCAAGCGTTCGCCTCCCCTCACTGTGGCGCGAACTACTTGCCCAGGTGGCGCTGCCCTACCAGCCGGAGACGGTCAGGCTGCGGCAAGTCCAGGTCGGCGCGCTCACGGCGCTGTCACTCGTCAGCTGGCGTGACCTGGTCACCCGAGTCCGGGACGCCCTGCGCGCCAAGAACGAGGCAGATCTGGCGGAGGACGCCGACCAACTGCTGGCTCTGACCGAAGTCATGGACAGCAACGCGTATCTGCCACCGCGGCACGGCGAACTCAACCAGCGCACCGGCCAGCTGGTACACCAGCTGCAGCACCTACTGGACCGCGTCCGACTCGAACTTCCTCAGGCCACCGCCGCGTCACTCAACAAGTCCTACGCGATGGACTATGCCGGGTGGTACCTGACCAGCCAGACCGGCAGGCAGGTTTGGTTCGGCATACTGCCTCGCACCTGGGCCAGGTTCGGCATCTCGCCTCTTTGGGCGCAGGCCAGCCCTCGCTGGGCCGGCCTGAACCGGCGCCAGATCCAGCACGCGTTGGGTGGGCTGAATGAGGTTGGCCGAGCCGGAGTGTTCGAAGAGGAAGGCTTCCTCACGCCGTTGATCATCGCCGCGGATGCTGGCGAAGACGATGTTGTCGCCCAACTGTGCGCTCAACTCGCGGACTTCGTTGTACGCCTCGACTCGGCATCACCCGCCACAGCTTCGCCAGTAACCCAGACGCCATAGCCGAACGGCAGGGGCCACCGCTCGGCTCGGCAGAAGAGATCGCGACAACGACACTGCGCGGCCGTCCAGGCTCTTGCGTCACCGACTAGGCTGCGATCATCGGCGAATGGAGTTCCTACTGGACCCGCCGCACGGGGTAGGCCCATTGCGGCTCGGTATGGCGACCGGCGAGGCTCGTGCCGCCCTGCAGACGCTCGGTCCGCTGAGTTCGACCGCCTACGGTGCGCTTGCCCTGCACCTGCCGAGCGGGCTCGGGCTCAGCCTGGGTTTCGGCGTCGGTCCGACAAGGGACCGTGTCAACGCGATCGAGGTGTGGCGTCCGGCCCAGCGTGACGTTGTGCGGTACCGCGACGTCGACCTCTTCGGCTTGCCCGCGCTCGAAGTCGTGAAACGCCTACGTCGCCACGTCGACCTCAGGCCGAACGAGGACGACGACGGCTTCACCGCGCGGGAGCTGTACCTGGCCCTATGGCGACCGTTCGCCGCCGACGACGACCCGGACGAGGAACAGGGGCACTTCTTCCAGTCGGTTCTCCTGGCCCGACCCGGCTACGACGACGCACCCGCCGAGGCTGGCAGCACGGCTCGCCGCTGGCGGACAACCAGGCTACTGATACACCTGAACCTCGCCCCAGGCCGCGACGATGCACACGCAAGCTCACCGTAATCCTCGCGGCTCGGGCCGCTAGCCAGAAGCGGAGCGAGCAGGACGTGATGGAACAACGCGACCACACCGCACGGGAGTTCTCGGGGCGCCTACGCTCCCGGCGATGAACGTCCGCGAGCGCAAGAAACTCAGCGCCCGTCTGACGGCGGGCTGCTTCGTGACGACCCTGCCGCCGTGCTCACCGTGCTGCGCGTGGGAGCAGACCCGAACGCGGCAGACTGCGGCGGCACGACACCCCTGTACCGCGCATCCGTGCAGAACAACCCCGACGCCTTGCGGCTCCTCCTACAGACGGGCGCCGACCCCAACACCGAGAGCGGACAAGGCGAAGAGGGCACACCCTTGACGGGCGCCGCGGCCTGGGGGCATACCGACGTCGTACGCGCACTCCTCGCGTACGGCGCGGACCCGAACCTCCGCGAAGACCACGGAAGCGGCCTGTCACCGATCGAGTGGGCACGGCTAGGGCCTGTTTCAGAAGTTGATCCACGAGCTAGATCGCATCGATGATCTTGCCGTGGGTCGTGGTGATCTGACCGATGAGCAGTGGGCGGTGTTGGAGCCGCTGCTGCCCGGGGCGGTGGGGCGTGGTCGCCCAGCGGTGTGGTCGCGTCGGCTGCTGATCAATGGAATCAGGTGGCGAGTGCGGACGGGGTGCCCCTGGCGTGATCTGCCACCGGAGTACGGGCCGTGGCAGACGGTGTATGGGCTGTTCCGGCGGTGGCAGCGCTCGGGTGTATGGGCGCAGGTCCTCACCGCGTTGCAGGCCAGGGCGGACGCTGCAGGCTTGATCTGCTGGGAGGTCAACGTCGACTCGACGATCTGCCGGGCTCATCAGCATGCCGCCGGCGCCCGACACGACGGCGACGCGCAGCGGGAGCCGGCCGGTGGGGTGGTGCCCGAGCCAGCAGATCACGGACTCGGCCGTTCCCGGGGTGGCCTGACCACGAAGATCCATCTGGCGTGTGAGCAGGGCCAGAAGCCGCTGTCGATTTTGGTCACCGCTGGGCAGCGCGGGGATTCGCCGCAGTTCGTGCCGGTGCTGCGGGGCATCCGGGTGCCCCGGCTGGGACCAGGCCGACCACGGCAGCGGCCGGATCGGGTGCGCGGGGACAAGGCGTATTCGTCGCGGGCCAACCGGGACTACCTGCGCCGCTGCGGCATCAAGGCCACCATTGCCGAGCCCGCCGACCAGGCCCGCAACCGCAAGAAGCGCGGCGCGGCCGGCGGCAGGCCACCGGTGTTTGACGTCGAGGACTACAAGGCCCGTCACGCCGTGGAGTGCGGCATCAACCGGCTCAAACGCCACCGGGCGGTGGCCACCCGCTACGACAAACTCGCCGTCCGCTTTGAAGCTGCCGTACTCGTCGCCGCGATCAACGAGTGGCTCTGACCAGCCGGGCATCACCTCATGCGAAGCTGGGCCGGCTGACCAGCAGAGCAGGGAGAAACCGGATGGCCGCCGACTACTACTACGCCGACGCCGAGAACGGCGACCATGTCGACGACCCCTCCGAAGACGCCCTGTTCATGCTGATCGACGACCTGAACCACAACGACAACACCTTCGTCACGATCAACCCCGCCGACGACGACCCGGCCTGGTACGCATCGGTCTCACTGCTCGACGACGACACCTACGAAGTCGAACGCCGCGACGCCCACCAGCGAATCCACGATCTCACCATCGAGACCGACAAAGCCCACATCGCAAGGGACCTCACCATCTGGCTGGCCGGCCGCCACAACCCCAACCGACCGGGCTGAACCTCAATCCCACACTTCTGAAACACGCCCTAGGCGGCCATGCCGAGACAGCCGCCCTGCTGTGAATCAAGGGGGCGCGTCCCAAGTACGAGACGATGGTGACTTCGGGCTTCTTACGGCGGCACGCAGACCCGGCAGGAGACAAGAATGGCAATTAGTGGTACTCCCGCTGCCTCAGGCGCCTCCTCAAACCAGTCGCAGTTCGGGGAGGTGTTCGCTGGCGGCGTCGATCACAGTACGGACGAGGGCCACCGGAAGGCCAGCCTGCGCTGCCAGGCTCTCCGTCGTCACCCGCTGCGGGCCGAGGAGTTCGACAGCCCGGCCGAGCAGAGAGGGCTGTTCCCGACGGCCGAGGTCACCCGGTTCGGGATGACCCCACTGGGCGAGCAGGCTCATGCCCCGCCGGTAGGTGTGGTCCCGGTACACACCCAGGTCGTGGCCCCGATACACGAGCGCTTTGAGGCTGATGCCCCAGCGGCGCTTCAACTCGTGCAGCCGGTCGAAGTCCAGGCGGGCCGGCAGTTCCGCAGCCAACGTCGGGCTAGGGGCGAGGAACTCGGAGGCGAAGGCGGTGGCCTCCCGTTCAAGGATCTGGCTGCCCGGCTCGGCGTCGTGGTGCAGCAACAGATGACCGAGTTCGTGGGCGGCATCCATCCGGGAGCGAGCCCTGTCGTTCTTGGCCGGGTTCAGGAAGACGAACGGCCGCTGGCCGTACCAGTGCGAGAAGGCGTCGACCCGCTCCGAGGCATCCGGCAGGGACAGCACGATCACCCCGTGCGCCTCCAGCAGCCGTACCATGTGCGGCACCGGCCCGTCGTCGACCCCGAACTCCCGGCGCGCTGCCGCGGCGGCCGCGCGGACATCTTCGGCCCGCGCCGGGTCCGGCAGGTCAAGCTGCGGCAGCCGCAGCTCGGGCAGCCGCAGCTTCCGGCTGAAAACCTCGACCACCCGCCAAGCGACCTCGCCGAACGCCTCTGCCTGATCCCGCTCCGCCTGGGTGGTGGCCCGCAGGCTACGAAAGTGCGCGCGCCCCGGCGATGCCGGAGCGGGGAAGCCAGCGGCGAAAAACTCCACCGGCATCGTCAGCGCCATCGCCAGCCGGGCCAGCACCGCCGCCGATGGACGGACCTGCCCCAGCTCGTACTGGCTGACCGCCGCCGCCGTGACCCCGATTTGCCGAGCCAACTCGTTCTTGCGCATCCGCCGCCACCGGCGCGCCAACCCGAGTGCGTGCGGCTCGAACGCCGCGACGGCCGCAGTGGCCGGGACCGGCGGACGGATTCCCCCGGTCACGCCGATCGGCCGGCGGCAGCACCGAGAGTACGGCCGGCGGCGCGGCCGGGCTGCAGCCTCTCGAGCGGCAGCTCTGGGATCGGCAGCTCATCGTGCCGCTGCCCCGGCACGCCGGTCGGCTCGCCTACGACGGGCAGCGGCGCCCCCACCGTCACCGCCTCGCCGAACCACAGCATCACCTCGAACCACGGAGACCCGCCCTCACGGTTGTCCCTGGGAAGCCCGAGGTACGCCGTCGCATCGCCGGTCGTGATGTCCCCGGTGTGCGCGACGCGCAGGTGCCGCTTGGGCGGCACCACACCGGCGAAGACCTCCGGGAACTGCTCGTCGTCGTCGAAAGCCAACTGACCGTCGCGGCTGTTCTCCACCGCCCCGCCCAGCCGGGCCTCGCTGCCCTCCCACCGGATTGTCTCGATCCCACCCTGCAAGGAGTAGAGCCGCACCACGTACCCGGCGCAGAGAACCTCCAGGGAGTTGTCCTCCAGCCGCACCCGCACCCCGTCGACACCGTCGAACGTCGCCTTGCCCAGGTTGGTCAGGTTGCGCCACACGATGGTGCCGAAACTCATCGCGTCATCGCCGAGCTCCGGCTCGTGCCGGTCCGCGGCCCTCCGGTACACCTGCCGAATCAACCCGCCCAGCGGCTCCAGCACGCCCCGCCCATCCAGCACCGCCACCGCGTCGCCCAGCAGACCCATGGCAGGAAATCTAGCCGATGCGGCAGTTGATGTTGCGGAAATCAAGCGGCCAACACGCCCGGAACCCGAACCCCATTAGGTTCGAATGTGCTCCGCAGGTCGGAGGGCGGAGTCACCCACCCGTCACCGGTAAGGTCCATCCATCCATCGGCGGGCGCGTGCTCCAGGCCAAGAGGGGAGTATGGATCTAACGGTGTTTCCGGCCTGACCTGCCAGGCGTTGTGCCTGGTGAGGAGGGTGCCGTGATGACCGCGACACTGAACGACCAGA